>JBHLSA010000220.1:0-2480 GCA_048882025.1 Candidatus Thorarchaeota archaeon
TCATACGAGATATTCTGATGCAAAACTCGAAATTACACCCACGGCACACGGAAAACAAGTGCAAAAAATGGATTGATTTATGATCCATTGATTTCTGTCGGAAGACTTTGTGAAACGAAAAGGTCTATATTCCACGTGCGAATAGAATAAGTGTAAATCTATGTCCGGACGTGAGATGCTAATTAAGCAGGTTGTCATTGAATTCGCCGGTGAGGACGCGTTTGAAGTTGTATTACGTTTGAAAGAGGATGAAGAAACGACGGATGAAGAAATTGCCAATGAAACAGGCATGCGCCTCAATGCCGTTCGGAAAATCCTCTACAAACTCTATGATATTCATTTAGCGTCTTATCGCCGTACCCGCGATAAACAAACCGGATGGTTTGTCTACTACTGGATATTAGAACCTAACCGCATCCACGATCTCCTCCGAGAAAAAAAGACTAAGGTTCTCGACCGATTGAAGCAACGGCTCGAGCACGAAACGGCAAATACCTTTTACCATTGCAACCATGATGGCTGTCCACGCTATACATTCGAAGAAGCGATGGCGAACGCCTTCAAATGTCCTAATTGCACTAATCAGCTAGTACATGTCGATAACTTAGAGATTATTAATTTGTTAAAGAAGCAAGTCCAGATTTTAGAAAAAGAAATCGAACACAATTAATACATTCTTACCAGAATCCTTTGATAACGAGACTTTTTTAGGGAAGGATGCATCACCTGAAAATTAAATGGGCCGATGGTCTAGCTATCTTTTAGGAACGTGTTCTAAAAGACTAGAAGGCTATGATATCGCGCTTACACCGCGATGGTCGAGGGTTCGAATCCCTCTCGGCCCACCATAGAACCGTTTTACTATTACAATCTTTAAAGAACGAAAGATCAAAATTCCCTAGGAAGAAGAAAAGGCAATGAAAGTATGGTTAGCTCGCTGTGTTTTGGTTTCGGGATTGTATGATATCTTTATGGCAATCATATTTCTCTTTGGATCTCCAATCCTATCAATCGCCATCAATTATCCTATAACACCACTTTCAGGAGCGCTTCTACAAATCATCGGAGGATTCCTCATCGGATTTGGACTAGCACTAATTACGAGCGCCCAAAATCTAGACCAGCTACTCATAGTTCCATTAGCAAATATACCTGCTCGTTTAATTGCACTAATAATTCTTGTCTACTATATCTTTGCTTTAGGATTACCATACTTGCTTCTTATCTTTGGAATCATCGATGGGGCATTCGCTATTCTCTTCGCCATCTTCATCATAGCAATTCCTGAATATGATTTTCGTTTAGCTTTGGGTAAGCGTTCAGCATAAACTTAATTAAGCGTGTTAATTCCTACTGAAATTGCACTATGCCGGGGTATCCTAGCCTGGTAGGGAGCAGGCCTGCTAAGTCTGTGTCCATTGGACTCACGAGTTCAAATCTCGTCCCCGGCGCCACTTTTCCATCCTCAGCACAGTTCTATACATATAAGAAAGAGCCTCACCAGTTCAGAAGTGATACTAATATGCCCTTTACAATCTTTCATTTGGGTCCGAGCCTCATAATTGGATTAATTTTCTTCCCCTATCTGTTTCTACCAGCCATCCTACTTGGAAGCGTTATTGTTGATGTTGAACCGCTCGCATTTCTTCTTCTCAATTTGCCAATCGTGCACGTGTTTTTCCACACATTCCTTGGAGCCACACTCATGGCTCTACTCGTTACCGTTGTCGTGTATCTCCTTCGCGGATTCTTAAGCGAAATCATGAGTGTTTTTCAACTCCCTCAATCAGCTTCCCTTTTGACAATCGCTTTAGCAGCCCTTATTGGCGTTTATTCCCACGTCATATTGGATGCATTTCTTTACCCCGAAATGCAGCCCTTTTGGCCCCTTTTAGGCAATCCATTTCTTGGGTTAATTTCTTCATCCGCCGTATTCCTCATTTGCATACTTTGTTTCGTTACTGCAATTCCTGTCTTCATTTTTCAAATTTGGCGCATTAGAAAGCAGCCTAAGAAATGATTATATAAGACGAAGGTGTGGAAGCTGATTGGACGTGAGCCTAGGCGGGGGGCTAGAAGCTCCGCAGCACCGCTACGGGCTGGCCAAGGCTCCCCTGCACCGCAAATGCTCTATATGGCGGGCTGAATGCCGACGCTAGACTTTCCAACCTGGTGTACGGCTCGCTGTTCGTGGCTGTGACGATCCGCCTCGGAGGATCGCTGGTGGCGGTAGGCTTTTCGTAGGAAGGGCTGAATCGCCTTTATCAGGTAAACCCAGCGAGACCCGGGAGGGAGCAGCGTAAGCCTGTACTGTAGATGCTTCCGAGATCCGGGTCCGAGACCTGGCAATGGGCACGGCATCAGCAAGGGCTGACAACCGTCGGGGCTTACGTCCACCCATTTTTCTATTTGTTGGGTGATGAGAAACCTAAAGTCTGTCGGTGAGTACACACGGCACAAACTGCTTGAGAGGTAATTTC
>JBHLSA010000220.1:2490-3734 GCA_048882025.1 Candidatus Thorarchaeota archaeon
GGCATACCTGGCACCTTTGATAAGGTTGGGGTTGTGCAGTTTGCAGTTTGTCCACAATTTTCATGAGGGTAGCGTGAAGGTTGTATTTTGATCCAGGATGTTGGTTTTCGAAGGAATTTAGCCATTTACGGATTTCTGATCGCAATGATGTTTCTTTGTAGGGGCATGGAGGATGGTAAATAGGTAGTCCAAGAAGTTGAGAATAAAGTGCGATGTCATTCTCAAGGAGATGGTACATGGGTTTTATGCGGGGAACTAGCCAGTCTGACACTCCGGGTAAGAACGGTGTGATTCGGGTTAGTCGCTGTAAGTCTCCGCGAATTAGGTTCATCAGCATTGATTGGATTTCATCATCTAGGTTATGCCCCAAGGCAAGCTTGTCAGCGTTCATTTGACGAGCAAGGATATTTAGTCCCTGTCTCCGAAGAGTGCCACAGAATGCACAAGGCGAAAGGGGAGATTCCAATTTTTGTGCGCGAGAGGCAACTTCGTCGAGGGTGAGGGCGAAAAGGTCTGGATAGGAAGAAGTAACAAGTTCTACTTTGAGTTCTTGAGTGACGCTTCGTAGGATTTTTTGTCGTTCTTGATCTTGGAGACTTCCCTCTTCTAGTGTGACGGCGATTACTTCTGATTCCGGAAAGCGTTTTTGAATTTCAACCAAGATGGCAAGAAGAACTGTACTATCTTTTCCTCCCGAGTAACCTACGGCGATTCGGTCAGTACGGTGTAGCATCTTATATTTTGAAATCGCAACACGTACTGCGTTGATTACTGAATTAGAGAAGCAGGTTTCACAAAACGCTTCACCGGAATAGGGTCGAGATATGACCGCGGTTGCATTGCACATGGAACAGGCTTTGGGCATTAAAATTCATCATGGCTTGGGTTTTGGCAAATAAATGTCCACTCATTTAGGGAAAGAAAATGCCCAGCAGATTGGGATTGAAAATGGTGAAGACAACATTGGCAATAAGGATTGCCAAAGCAGCGATTCTAATACCCCAGAGTAGGGCACGAGCACTTTGTCTTTCCAGCGATATGGTTTTATCAATCAGTTCTTTCCAGAGCCGGTCACCATCCAGTGGAGGAATAGGAAGCAGGTTAATTACCCCAAGACTGAAGGTGATTGTAAAGAACCACGCTAGACCTTGTTGAAATTGAACGCCACCCAGTGTACCAAGGAGGTTGAAGGGAAAGATGAGGGGATAATAAGTTGTGAGGTAAATCCCAATATAGGCTTGTGA
>JBHLSA010000221.1:0-3720 GCA_048882025.1 Candidatus Thorarchaeota archaeon
TTCGAAGATTTTTTTGAATATTTGAAGCAGCTTGCTCAATTTGATGAAGTGTGGAAAATCCTGGAGCGGTTAAGAATTGCCGTACTAGTGTGGTATAATCTAAGTAAGGATAAAGAGTGGGGCGGAGAAGCCGAGCTGCAGTAATAAATTGTGCAGCTGCATGAAATTCTGCGACAAGGTTCACAGCTTCCTCGAAATGCTGCATTGAGAATTTGGTCCCTAGTTGAGTTTCGATATGTTTACTCAGATGTCGTAACTCTTGAGTAAGAAATGTGAGTGCGGCTTCGTCGGTAGCCACAGGATAAGTAAGCCGGAACACAACATCTTCAGGAAAACGAGCTCGCCAAACATCGCCAAGGTTTTGTAGTGAATCACAGGTGCCACCAGGAAATGTGATGGCTGCTAGTTTTGGCAATAATTCCATAGCTCGTTGGCTGAAAATATTGCGTGAGTAAGCACAGCAGAATGTTTGAAGACTCGATTCGTACGCTCCTGATACATTTGGATTAGCCCAAAGAAGCGTAGGGATAAGTTGGTGTGCAAGAAATAGTTCGAGAGGTGCATGGGGGTAGATATATCCAATCAATGAGGTATCCGCAATGATGAGAGGTTGAAGGAGTTGTTGCCGTTCATTAACAAGGGCATCATAACTGGGTAAAGCACTCATAGAACACACCCAATCTTTGAGGTATCTGTAGGCTTTTGTCTTAAGTCTTCGCACTTTTCAGTTATTAGGAGAAGTAGGTTCAGTATGTGCTATTATAATATGGTTACAAGTTTCGAAGAAGTGTATTCACTGGAACTTGTCCTGCACGGCGAGCTGGGAGATAGGCTCCTGTGAATAACCCCAGAATCACTAAACCCAAAACTGTAATTAACAGGCTTAGAGGGTAGATGATAGAAAAGGGAATGATGAAAGGTTGTGGAAAGAGTTTAATGATTACAAACATGAGCAGCCATGAAAAGGCGATACCAATTATTAAACTAAAGGTAAACGCCAATAGAATCAGGCTTACAAACTCTACTAGGACCATTGAAGTAATATCACGACGAGAACCCCCAAGAGCCCGCAGGATAGCGTACTCAGTTTTTCGTTCAGACACTATTGTGCTAACAAATACAGTTAGCGCCACGACACTAATTGATAGAGACGCTAGGAACCCAACTGATAAGAGGCTAATTATTCCCTGCGAAAACAAGTAACCATCGTGATAGGCTTCTTTAAGATCAAAGGTATGCGGCGACCAAGTTCGATGAACAAAGTCGAGTGACTCAATACCATCTTGGGCCTCTTGGACACTAGCGGAAGGATTCAGACCTGCTAAGAAGAAATTCGTGGAATCTGCAACCGAATAAGGGTCATGTAAGGGAACTTGTACTAGAAAGTATTGTTGATGGCATAAGGCAAATGGATCACTTTTTTGAAACCCAAAGCCAGGATTTGGGGCGATGGAAGCACCTGGATCAGAGGGATTCGTATATCCCAGACCAGGAGCCGTATTCATTATTCCTACTACATCGAATTCCTTCACTTCAATTATAAAGGTACGTTGGTCTCGCACTAAAACAGAAATAGGTTCACCGACCCTACTCCCATAAAGTGATGCAATGTGTGCAGGTAAAATAATTCCATTATGATTTGTAGCCAACCGATCCAGAACGACGCGATAATCTTCTCCCACCATACTTGATTTGTCCCAGTTACCGATTTGAGCATAGGCTGCAGGGTCACATCCGATGAGCTGAAAGTTCGATTCCCCAATTTCAGCAGGAACCTCGATGAAAGCCGTAGCTATATTGATGTGGGGAAGAAAGAGAATTTCGTTTATCCGACTAGCTAGAACACGTTCAGAGTAGACTCGAACATCTGCCCCGACATAATAGCTAATTTGCTGATCAAGTTGGTATTGATATGTTTGCGCTTCAATTGCTGAAAAAATTGTAATGGAAAACGTGAGTAATAGAATCATTAGCAGGGGCACAACCCGAGTACGTTGCACTCTCATACCTTTTACAAAGAGGTGGTTTTTTTGGCCAATTGCAGGAGCTAATAATCTGGAAAACCAAGCAATGCCAGGTCGAATCAAGCGGGCTAAAGCATCAGCAAGGAGAACCCAAAAACTTACGATAAATATGAAAACAACAAGGGCGAGTTCTACAGAAAGAGGTACTGACAGTACGCCATATCCTAATGGTAAGGTAAGTATCATGACAATCACGGCGTAACCCAACTGTAGTCGGGGGTTTTGTTTCCAAATGGAACTATTTTCACGAAGTTCCGAATACAATTCTGATTTCAAAAAAGACCGAGTGTTCATGAATATGTAGATTGCAGCAGGCACAATGCACAACAACCCCGCCACGATCCAAGCCACAACATTAACTGATGTCAAACTCAGATAACGTAGAAAGATCGTCAGGCTAAATATCAAAAATGAAGAAGCAGAGGGAATCATACACCCTAGTAGAATACCAAGAAATCCTCCTGATATTACACCAATGACAGATAGTATGAGAAATTCAAACATAAGTATTGAATAGAGTTGTTGGTAGCTAGCTCCGCGAGATCTCAATATAGCTAATTCGGCGCGTCGCTTTGAAAGAAAGAGTGATGAGGTAAAAATTGTCAGTAAAACGGATAATATTACCATAGGCAATACAAGAATAACCATTGTCTGTCTTTCATGATATATTTCGATAAAATCTTGGAAAAAGAGGAGTTGATCACGACCCCCAACGGTGATATCATAACTTAGTTGAAGGTTTGTGAATAAACGATCTAAGGTGGCAATAATTTGCTCTATTTCCATAAAGTATAATGTGACTGGAGCTAGTTCAACAAGTAACCGAGGAAACATTACTTGCTGGGTAATTTCATCATAAGTTTCAGAGCTCAATACAGTATTAGCGAGAATTATACTATCAAACCAACCGAAAACTGTTTCAGCAGCACGAATAGGACCCCAGTTATAGCGGCTCTGTGAGGGAAAAGCTTCAAGAAGGGGTTCCAATCCAGATATGACTTCATAGATACCTGTAATACGTAGGCCATTGATATCAGTAGGATTTATGGAGGCAAAATTGTAAACGCTATTATAATCACGTGCTACAGATACATCAATAACGCTTCCTATTGATACTTGTACCCCCATTACCCGGTCTAAATCTTCAACTACATGTTGACTTAGAAGAACCGTGCCAGGTGAAACTTGGAATTCCCCTGCAATAATCCGAAAAGACCGTTCAGCCCTTTCAAGAAAATCATTATCAACAAAAAATACTTGACAATCCTTAATTCCTCGAGAATAAGCATATGGAAGATATATGTCAGAAGGATCAAGATTTGTAGATTCAAGCAATGCAATGGAACTATAGACGATGTAAGATGCCTGAGTTGTAATCTGCATATCTACGAATTGTTTTACCGGAAAGATTGCTTGGGGATTATCATTAGGTGGATTCGGATTTTGCACTCCATAATAATGAAAAGATGCACTAGCGAAATAATCATCGATGGCGACCCGAGCACCAGTTTCTGTCCATACAAATACAGAGCTTACTAAAGCAACTCCAATCATAATACCAATGAGCAGGCTAAGAGAACGTCGTTTATGACGCCGAATCCCCTGTGAAACATATCTGGCAACATAGAGGCGCCTTCCAAAACTACTTTCCAGCGGTTTTTTTGAAGAAGCATTAATACTTGGGGTTGCTTGGCCC
>JBHLSA010000222.1:0-3698 GCA_048882025.1 Candidatus Thorarchaeota archaeon
TTGTCAAGACCAACGAATTGCCGTCCATAGTTGCGATGCTCATGATTTGGTATCGGTAGGTACCACATCTTACGGTACAGAAGTCGAAATTAATCCGGTGTTCCATGAAGCGGATCTCCATATTCTAACAGGCGACATTGGTTACCATTATTATGCTGGCTTTGGTGGAGGGAGAAAAAGCGTGTTACCTGGAGTGTGTGGGCGTAAAACCATCAACAAAAATCATGGCATGCTTACGCATCCTAAAGCCACTACGGGAAACTTAGAAGGAAACCCCATCCATTTGGATATGGTTGAAGCAGCTCAACTGGCACGAACCGATTTTATCGTCAATTTTGTCCGAAATTCTCAGAAAGAAATTGTTTCAGCCTACGCGGGAGATTTAACAGAAGCTTTTCTTGAGGGAACTAAGTTTGTAGACAAAATGGGCCGATTGGAAATTAAAGAAAAAGCCGATATTGTGGTTACTAGTTCAGGTTTTCCAAAGGACATCAACTTATACCAAGGAACGAAAGCAATGGTTCATGCGCTAGGAGCTGTGCGTGATGGAGGAGTGTTAATCGCGCTTCTTGAATGCCGTGAAGGAATTGGGAATTCGGTTTTTGAAGAATGGGCTCACAAATATCCATCATTCGAAGAATTAAGCCATCAAATTCAGACTAATTTCATAATGGGAGGGCATAAGATATTCTACATGGCTCAAGGTGCTCAAAGGGTCCACCAATACTTAATCTCAGAGCTGGATCCAGATATGCTAAAGAAGTTTTATTATGTCACCCCTTTCAAATCAATAAATGCGGCTTTAGAAGCTGCCCTTGACCAAGTAGGTCATGATGCTACAATTTGGGCAATGCCACATGGAACTGATGTTCTTCCATCCACGCCGTAACCGGAATAATTTCAGATAAGAACCGGCTAAGAGTACTTTGTAGGGATTAGAAAAATCCTAGGGCGAGCGGAGGTAATAGCAAGATAGGCATGATATAGGAGAGAGCTCCAACGAATTTTCTCCAAGTGCTCACAGGTGAGACATCGTCAACAGGTCCAGGATGGCGTCCTGCAAAAAGAAAGAATGCAATAATTGCCATAAACCAGTATCCAAATATGAAAAGAATGAAAACGCCAGCATACGAAACCAACTGATGAAACCGTCCACCAACGAGTGCACGAGAAACATGTCCTCCATCTAATTGACCAATGGGAAAGTAGTTAAGGGCTGTAATCAGAAAACCAACCCACCCCGCAAAGGCTACTGGATGAATATATGCCGTATACCCAGCAGGTATTCCGAAGGTCATAATCGCCCAAATTAGATCGAAGAGAATTGGTGTAGGAAGCGCAGAAGGTACTTGATTAATAGTTGATAAATAAGCGACGAGTTGATTGTATTCAGTGGGGCTTAAGATTGGACTCAACCACAACCCAACGATTACAACGACTATCGCAACTGCAAAGCCAACGACTGGACCACTAATCCCTAAATCAAACAGGCTATCTCGATTAGGCGGAGGAGAACGTTGAACAATAAGCGCTCCAAAGGTGCCGTAACCAAAGCCCGGAATGAAATAAGGTAGCGAGGCTTCAACTTGGTGATGATGGCTAATGGCATAGTGGCCAAATTCGTGGAGCCCAATAATTGCCAAGATAGCAATGGAATATTGCACCATTACAATATAGGGATTATAGGGAGCGCTAAAGATGTTGACATAAATATAAACAAATGGGGCGCTTGTGGCGAAGAACCAGCCTGCAAATAACACGGTGATTACGGTAGCTACAAAGAGAATGATGTTTAGAGTATAATTACTAGCTCGTCGCGGTGGGGGAGCAGGAACTAATTTGATGACCGATTTCTTATCACCGGTTCCTTCAAACAGCTCAACTTTTCGAATAACTGCCAAAAGATTGTGTGTTTTTAATCTTTCAGACAAGCGAATGGAACGTTCTTTGATACTTGGATCTTCCTCTACTACAAAGATGGGAAGATTATCAGCAGCATCAATATATGCATATGTAACTACAAATTCTTCCTTTACAATATCTCGAAGTTTGAGAAGATAGTTATCAGGAATAAATGATTCAGCAGTTAGTGGAGCTTTACCAGAAACAGGTTCATCGTTCTCGTTAGAAGAGGGAGGTAACTCGTCAGACAAAGGTAAGCACCGTTAGAATCAAGGCACGCCAACGAGCCCAGCCAGATAAAGTTTTCTAAATACTCAAGTGATTGATACAACAAAGTGAACTCAAGCGATTTCTTGCGGAATTTCGGTAAATTTTAATTACCAAATAGAATGGTGACTACTAGCTGATTGCATTGACACAGCTCCAAGGTTTCGTAATACGAAAGGCAGAACCAACGGATATTTCCCATATTGTTCAAATTAATTTAGAAACTCTTCCAGAGAACTATCCTGAATACTTCTTTCGTGAAATCTACGAGCGATATTCTGAAGCCTTCTATGTAGCTGAAACCGAAGGTAAAATCGTTGGATATATCATGTGCCGGATGGAAGGAGGTATATCTAATTTTGGCCTTCGCTGGGTGCGACGAGGGCACATAGTAAGTGTTGCAATTCTCCCGGATTATCGACGTCAAGGATTAGCTTCTGAGCTAATCACCCAGTCCAAACGAGCTCTAAAGGAAATATACAATGCAAAGGAAGTTATTTTAGAAGTACGAGTTACAAATCGCCCTGCAATTCACCTCTATGAAAAGCTTGGATTCAATCGCATCCGTACATTACGAGGGTACTATCGAAACGGTGAAGATGCACAGCTTATGGCATTCAAAATTGTCTAGCGCCAGAGTTATAAGCAGCTTTGTGAAAATGACTCCCCCAATTCTCATATTTCAAATGGGTAGGGTTGGGTTGAGGAGCGTCATTTCTTGAAGTTAAAAACACGCATCATTGATGTTGAAACCGGTAGCGTTCACAAGATCTTGCTTAATTCTGAAGACATCACACACCTTGCAATGTTTGCCGGCGAACGGGTTCTTATAACATATAATGGCAAAGAAACTGTCGCAATAGCCGATTCAACATCATTGGTTGAGCCAGGGATTGTTGGTATTCTCAATGAAGTGCAACGAGAGCTTGAAATTAAGGATGGGCGATTAGTAGAGATTACAAGCGACGTAAAACCCACGTCTATCCGTGCCATTCGAAAAAGAATGGATGGTTTACCCTTAACGGAAGAGGAGATTCAAGCTATTGTAGGAGATCTTGTGACCGGGCGTCTCTCAGATATTGACATAGCTGCATTTTTAGTTACCGAACAAATTTTGGGACTTTCTCTTGAAGAAACCGTCCACCTTACTCGCGCCATAGCTGAAAAAGGCGAATGTATGGATTTTGGTGGGAATATCTTTGATAAACATAGCATAGGCGGTGTACCGGGAAACAAGGTCTCACTCCTAATAGTACCCATTGTTGCAGCCGCGGGACTCATAATTCCAAAAACCAGTAGCCGTGCAATTACAAGCCCAAGTGGTACTGCAGACACAATGGAAGTATTAGCTGAAGTTGAATTTAATGTTGAAGAATTACAAAGAATCGTAAACAAAGTCAATGCTGCCATTGTGTGGGGGGGTTCATTGAATCTAGCCCCTGCTGATGACTTATTTATTCAAATAGAACATCCCCTCCGAATTGATCCTCGCCCTCAAATGATTGCATCAATAATGGCTAAGAAATTAT
>JBHLSA010000223.1:0-3697 GCA_048882025.1 Candidatus Thorarchaeota archaeon
TATTTAGTAAATACCACGAAAAATATCGGAAAGGAGAACCAAAATGTCAGATAAAGAAATTATTGATTTTAGAAGCGATACAGTAACATTGCCTACTGAAGAGATGTTTGAGGCTATTCTACATGCAGAACTTGGCGATGATGTTTATCATGAAGATCCAACGGTAAACAGACTTGAGAAACTGGCTGCTGAAATAATGGGCAAGGAGGCAGCTCTTCTTGTTACTAGTGGAACCCAAGCGAATTTGATCTCTTTGATAAGTAATACAAATCGTGGGGAACTGGTGATACTTGAATCAGAATCACATATGTACTGGTATGAGGTTGGAGGCATCTCCACAATAGCTGGGCTTTTGCCTTGGCCTTTGAAAAGCTTTGCAGGAGCTCTTGATCCTGAAGAAGTTAGAGCCGCAATTCGGCCACAAAATATCCATTTTCCAAAACCTGCTCTCATATGCATAGAGGACACGCATAATAGACATGGCGGAACAATTGTAATGCCTGATCAGATAAAGGCAATTAGCGAAATAGCGCATAATCATAACTTGAAGCTTTACTTGGATGGCGCTAGAATTTTCAATGCAGCAGTTGCGCTTAATGTTGATGTGAAGGAATTTACCAAACACGTTGACAATTTGATGTTTTGTCTGTCTAAGGGTTTATGTTGCCCAGTCGGCTCATTGCTAGTTGGCACTCACAATTTCATCAAAAAGGCTCGAGAACTACGAAAAGTCTTGGGCGGTGGCATGCGTCAAGCAGGCATAATTGCTGCTCCAGGTATTGTGGCTTTGGATAGTATGATTGGGAGATTGAGGGAGGATAACTTAAACGCTAGGCGTTTAGCTGAAGGAATCGCAAAGATAGATAGGGTCCATGTTGATTTGGGTTGCGTGCAAACGAATATGGTTTATTTTAACATTGCTGGTTTGGGAATAACAGCTGACTTTTTTATTTCGAAGCTCAAACAAAATGGTATACTTGCTTTGGCTTTGACTGACAACAAAATAAGGATGGTAACACATAAAGACATTGAAAAAGATCATGTGGAATGGACAATTGCGATAATTGAGAGCATAGCGAAAAAACTATGAATGAACAAGATTATTTTGAGTAAGAATCAAGGTTGACAAAGATTATGGCATACCAAATTCTTAAAGAAGTCAATTTTGTTGTCTAAACTGTAATGTTTGTTCATATTAGAGCTTCCAAGTTCAATCCAAGTTATTGAACTGTCCACATGGATGTCCATTTAACTTTCAGAGAGATATGGTTGAATGCTTGGTTTCAGCGTTTTTGCTTGTTGCTTATAACAAAGCTTTCTAAGGTCTTTTGTGTATTAGTAGTTGAGGGCGGTGTCATGCCTGATTCAGAGGAAGAAATTTACTCAATTATGTTTAGTTCTCTGAAGCATCCTGTGCGGCGGAAGATTCTTCGTATGCTTGCGGAGAAACCGATGAGTTTTTCGCAGATGTTGGAGGAGCTCGGAGTTTCTAGTTCTCATTTAACATATCATCTCGAGAATCTCGGTGAACTTTTATCAAAGGCGGATAATGGGCAGTATAAACTTTCTACTTTCGGTAAGGCTTCTGTGAGTACAATGAAAATTGTGGAGGAGGCACCTGCTGTTCGTTCTCGGTATGGTTTCCCGTTGTCTTTGAGGTGGAGGTCGTTCTTGGCAGTGCTTATTATTGCAGTTGTTCTTTTGGCGAGCTTTTCTTACGCAGAGTATATTTCTTTAAATCAGTTGTCTGATGAGCATGATCTTTTACAGTCTAAATATGATCAGCTGTTATCTTGGAGTGCTAGTACGGATGAAGCTATTGAATTTCTTCAAGATGTTATCCAGTTCGACATTGAAGGATATCAAGCTACTCTACTGAGCGATACTTTAGATCACCGTTCTGACTTAGGCGGGGTGGCGGAGGAGGTATTGAGGTATTCACTTACCAATACTGAAAGCCAAATCGATGTAATTCTTAGATTTAGAAATCAGAAGTTGTCCCAGTATCGTGCGCTATTTGAGGGGTCTCCCTTCTACTCACAGCCTCAACCCTACACAATAATGGATACTGCGAAGAATCTTCTGGAAAGATTCCATAATTTCGAGGATAATTCATACTTGCAAAGTATGGGCCAAATGCTAGACTCTGTTGAAAATACAGAAAACGCTGAAGTTGTGGAGGGGAACATCAAATTGACTGTTTCCATTTCTGGAGATAATGCTGAAATAATTTGGCAATACACTGAAAACGGGATTGATTTTTCACCAAAAAGTGTGAGCTTGATTTTCGAAAACGGTGTTTTGAAAGAACTGAGTGACGGCTGGTTTCTTTTCACAATTGAAACTACTGAAGTCACTGTTGCCACTGAAGAGAAAGCGATTGAAATCGCCAGAAACGCTGTGGAGGATTTCACGTGGACAGTGGATGGCTCGGTAGTGTCTGACTATACATTGCTGGAGGAACCTGTGTTGGCTGTGTTTCACCCAACTCTTAGAAGTAGTGACCTATCTTTGGTTCCCTACTGGGAAGTAACACTCTACTTGGACAAGGTTTATGCAGGAGGTGTTAACCGCATCGGGGTTGGCGTGTGGGCGGACACGGGAGAAGTTCGACGAATCAGAACCTTAAGTGGATGACTAAAAACTGAGGTTACTAGTACACTATAAAGAGCTATAACACCTTTTGAAAAGTTGTAATAACAGACATAACAATAATTTAGTCAATTCTTTGGGTTTTTCAAGAAATTTCTCAGAGTAACTGGGTTAAACACAGCGAATCTTGCGTTTTTCAGGTTTTTGCCAATTTTTGGTATTAATCCAGCCGCATCCGTTCCCAGTTTGCATGTCAATGCGTGTGCAAAAAAACCCAAAGGTTCCACATCTATAACGTCTCGGTATAGCCTAGTGTGCTTAATTGCCACCTCAATTTCTTGAAGAGACGGATAAATTACCAATAGTCTATCCAGCAAGGATTCTCGCCAAACCTCATATTTACTAATTTGCTCACTTGACAGCCTAGCGTCAACAAGGAGTTTATTCTCATCTAAACCGTTAACCTCCACTTTCACGGGCAAGCCCTCGCAGAATCCGAAAAGATCAGCAATCGTTCTTAAGGCAACATTCCTCCCATCTACAAGTTCAGTCTGTAAATTACTCAAAGGTACAACTGCTTGAACGATTTCCGGCTGAAAAATCCCTACATCTACAGATAGCCCGCTCCCGTTTTTTCTAATATTATTAATGTAGCCTTTTAACGTTGAAATTTTTTTCAACGTGTCAAAACTGCCAGGGCAAAGACCTATCTTTTGAATCAGGTAGTTCGTGGCAATTTCTTCGTCTTCCCCTGAAAGGGATATCTGAAACCACCCTCCAGCGACCGTGCCTAGAATTTTTATTTCTACTTCCAGCCCATTTAGGAGAGTCTTCAACGATTTACGAACTTGTTTTAGCTGTTTATTATCTCTGATTTTCGTCAGCAACGTCAAGGTAATCATGGGCAGTCGCCGATAAGACCTGTTATTTCATCGTGAAGGGTCCGCACTCTTTCAGCCGCCTCGTACTTCAACTCCTTTGAAAGCTTCTCAATGGTTACGTCTATCGGAGTTGGTTTGCCGTTTTCATGAAGAGATTAAGAAGATTGTGAGCATCCAGATGGGTCTCTTAAGCAGACGCCTTGAAGACAGCAAGATCACCCTGG
>JBHLSA010000224.1:0-3696 GCA_048882025.1 Candidatus Thorarchaeota archaeon
ACTCGCCTGGGCAGGATCGAAACCGGTGAACGGGCTGCCAATTGTGCTAACACACTTGCTGGAACTTCAGTTATGGGTTGCCTATCAGGAACCGTGGCAGGCGGCCGGCTCGTCGGTATGGGACGCGGCACCGGGCGCGAAAGAGGGGCTCCCATTTTTGTCCCACAATACTTACAAAATTTTGCTGAATCCTTCACGGATTGCCCGCAGTTTGGACAGACTCGTGGCATACACTCACCTGCCGAATCTCTTATAATTTCATGCCTAAAATCCTTCGCCAGTCCATCTTTTTTCGTCTTCAGGAGCTGTAATTGTCCGTAAAGTATTTTCCCCTGAACTTCCCAACATTACATAGACAAACCGAGGGACAGGTTCTATGCAATTTGATCTGTTTAGCTTTCTCTTAACATATTGGTGGATTGTCTTAATCCTCGTCTTCATAATCATTCTCCTTCTAATTGTTCCTTTTATCAGGGTTCTCAGAGAATACGAACGGGCTGTCATCTTTCGTCTCGGTCGTGCCATACCCGGTGTTAAAGGTCCAGGAGTCATCTTCCTCGTTCCAATTCTTGACAAATGGGTTAAAGTCGATCTTCGCGAGCAATTTTTTGAAATCGAGCATCAACGCTGCATCACCAGCGATAATGCTCCGGTCGATATCGATTTGCTGATCTATCACCGCGTTGTTAATGCTCGTGATAGTGTGCTCCGTATTCGCGACTTTAGTGGCGCTGCACTAGGAATTAGCCAAACCACGCTTCGTGCAGTTGTGGGCGACATTACCCTTGACGATGTCCTTGCCAAACGGGAATACATCAACAGTGTTCTTCGTGAAAAACTTGACGAAAATACTGAGCCTTGGGGTGTGAAGGTTACGAAAGTGGAAATTCGTGAGATTTTACCACCTACTAAAGTCAATGAGGCTATGATCATGCAAATGGAAGCTGAAAGGCGCCGTAGAGCCATGGTCACAGAAGCCGCAGGAAAACGGGAGGCCACGATCGCGGTCGCTGAGGGTGATAAAAGATCGGCGGTATTGAAGGCGGAAGGTGATAAAGAGGCTGCGATTCTGCGAGCAGAAGGTGAAGCTCTAGCCTTGCAGAAAGTATTTGACACTGCGAAAGGTATCGATGAAAAAACCATGGCACTTCAATACCTACATACAATACAAGCGTTAGGTGCAAGCCCAAGTACCAAGTATGTAATTCCTATCGAGTTTACTCAGCTAGTCACACCAATTCAGAAGTTCTTGAAAGACATCAAGTAAAACTGAGTGAGGGTTAAGCTCAAGCCGGGTGATTTTGTTTACCCGGCTGCCTTCTTATTTTGTATGCTTATTGGTCAATGTATGAAGCTTAGGAAAGTAACGAAATAGTTCCTAATGGCGTAAGCGTGTCTAGCGCGTGCATAGCAATCTTGTATGATGAAATAGTGTATAGAACATTGTCGATGTAAAGTGAACGATGTATGAAGTAGGTGGTCGGGTACCATCCATACATTCCAATCCAATCTAGATACCAATATTGATAATTCTCATATATCGTGGGGTCCTCGACATGTGTGATTTGACCCCGAATTGTAATTGTAGCTGTATCTGGGTTGATGTAGAAGACATATGCGCCCGCCCAGATTAGGTCTCCTAACTCTGAAGTGTGTTCGGGTGGACCAATCGTATATTCTCGAAGATAAATCGGGAGAACGAGTAGCTGTGTTTGGGGATCTATTAGAACTGCATGGTGGTCGTAAAGGGCAGGTGATGTTGTGCCTCGGACGCCAATAATCATCGTGGCTGTTTCCTCAGGAGTACAGGGGTCTGTGGCATTGAATAGGCTTAGTTTCATACCAGTGTACCACCACCAAGAATCACTGAAGCTCACATTTTTACCAATTCCAAGGACTTGGTCATTTCCTAAAGGATGAAGGTAATTCGAATATCCTGGGATTTCTAGTTCACCAAGAAGCTGAGGATTTGATGGGTGTGTTAAATCGACTACGAATAACGGGTCTGTCATATAGAAAGTTACCAGATACCCAATAGAACCTTGGAATCTCACTGAATAAATCCATTCACGTGGTGCTAGTCCTTCAAGGGAACCCACAATTTCCATTTGCATATCTAATACGTAGATGTTGCTAACAAGCTCGATATCCCAGTTATCCGGGTCTTGTGGATCAGTCATATTGATCCAACCGGTTGTGGCTGCTCTTAGGTGGTAGTTGTATTCGTCTAAGGCGAATTGGTTGATTAAATAGCCTGGAACGACCCCACTTGCGTGGTAGGTGACTTGCCCTTCATGAATGGCAAAGCGATGGATTGCCGTTTGTCTGCTGTACCAGTCTCCCCGCGGGTAATGGGCGGCTGCAACATACATGTTGGTGAGAGATGTATAGATGACTCCTGCTCTGGCTCCTGCAAGAATGGTTTGGGTGTTTGGCTCGGCGTCCGGGTCAGTAATGTCTAATCCCATGACAATGTTGTAGTAGAAGGAATTATCATAGATGCCGGGATCAAAGTAGATATCCCACGGCAAAATTATCATCGAACGTTGATTAATCATCAATTCAGGGAGTTGGACATTCCGTTCTTCATCTAAAGGCCAAGAATATCCAACATAATAGAGATATTTACCAATTAATCGCGCGCTTCGGAAATTTCCATCAAACATTATCGTCTGGCTAAGAAGTATGTTCGATGGTTCCGTTATATCAAAAACTTCAATGCATTCTGCCCCTGATTCTAAATAACTAAGAACAATTAACCAGGAAGATTCGAAAAGGAAAAGTGATCTAGGCCACCCTTGGGGCTCAATTTGATTAATAAGCTGTGCAGTTTCTGCAGGATACGCTTGGATTACAAATAAAGTTCCATTCGAAATGGTGTATATATAGTAGCCATCGGTTTTCACAAGGTCTGGTTCATCGACTCCTTCAACTTGCACGTTCGTGGTGGAATGGGGGGGTGGTGAATCTGCTGCACCAGATTCTAAGGTGTCTATGAGTGTGTCAAACCCGCTCTGAACCTCTCCTGAGTAGTAGTTAATGTCATTGTCAGGAAGATGTGTTCGCATATAATCGATGATGTGTTCTTTGGATTCAAATTGGTAGAGCTGTCCTGCTGGGGGGTAATAGAAAACTAGAGGCCCTTGTTGTATCGGTAATACTAAGGTTAGAGAAGCGACAATCATAACCGTGGCAAAAAATGCGACAATTACAACAGATGAATTCTTCCAATGACTATTTACTACCATGTAGGCCAGCCCCTCTAGTTAATAGAAATCTAACTCGAAATGAATCTTATAATTAACGGTAAGGGCATCAAGGTCTTGGGACAAATGATTCTGTTTTTTCTAAAAAGGCGTCGAATTATTTTGTGGCGGCTTGAACTTTTTCCTTAACTTGTTCTCGGGTGTCATTGTCTAAAACGGTCGTATAGGTTTTATATCCTGGTAAGCCGGTAGTGATTTCTTCAATAAGAAGCAATAGCGCTTTTTCAGTATCAAGATCACGAACTTCTAGGCTAGCATCATCAAAGATGAAGCTGGCTTCTTTCCATTTACCTTCGTCGATCTGATACATCATATAAAGATAATCGTCGGTGAGTAGAATTGCGGATTTGGCTTTCCAAGCTTCTTCAAGAATTTCAAGAGTTTGATTGGCGTTCTCCTCTTTGCTCATAAGATATCACTTCAGTGTAAT
>JBHLSA010000225.1:0-3647 GCA_048882025.1 Candidatus Thorarchaeota archaeon
GTCTGACTGTGAATTTGTGCAGAAGCTACTGTTCCCTCCCCAACCCCGCCAGGTCCAAAGTAATGGGTTCCGGGTCCAGCTCCACTATGAGCGCACAGATGAGCCCATTCATAATCTTGGATAATTCGATTATTAAGCCAATCCGTTGCATTAGTCCAAGTCGAAGGGGTATGAATATCAGTTCGTGTTGGATAGACATTGTTTAACCAAGCTGGCCAATTGTCAAAAGTGCCGTCTGCCCATGATTGCCAGTCATCATCAATGTAGGTAAGAGCACGATGAGTACGTGCCACACCACCAGTTCGGTATGTATGGATTCGATTCAGAAGCATAATGATGTTATTGGCATTTGAAGCACCACCCAGGGTGCGAGTACTCGCATCAATGCGCCCGACGTATATTTCAGGATAGATATCTCCTCCTCCGGTGGCATTATGACGATCGTAAATTGTATCCATGTTAGTATCCCACCAGAGTCCATCTAAGTCCATTAGAAATAAATCACAAACAAAAGTCTCTGCAGAAAATGAGCCATTTGCGGGATGATAATAACGTGCATAGGGGACTGGACCAATGAGTACGGCTCCAATTATGTTATTAGTAGAATACCAATTTTGAAGTAATAAACGAAGGGCTTGAACTGAAGCAATTGCCGCTGTGTGGAGAATTGTATTGTAGCCTGTGTAGTTAAGGTCGGTTCGATAAGTAGTTACGGCTGTTTGTACAGCTGGTGTTCCCCAGAGCCCGTTATCAACAACGATGGCGAGATATTCACCAGAAGGACTTGGAGGAATTAATATTGGCGATGGGGCCTTGAGACTTTCTATAGGCAAATTCCCCAAATTGGGAAAGCCCTCACCTTGAGAATCTAGCTGATATGAAATAAAAGGTGATGCCAAAAGCTCGTGGGATGAAAACGGAGTTCCAATGAGACCCAAAAAGAGAAGTGTACAAAATACTGTGAAGAGAATTGAAGTTTTTTTCACGTTAACCGCGTCCATAAGCCAGATTTTTATTAAGGCATTAAAATGCCTCAGCTGGAAAACTTGACTACACTCCGTTAAAGGGCTTTAAGTAATTTTGTCTAGACGGATTTGATAATAAAAGAAGCTTGCGCGAACCTAAACTTCCACGCCTAAGTCAAGAGCACGTACCAATTCTTTATACCGATTGCGGACAGTGACCTCTGTGACTCCTGCAACTTCACCTATTTCCCGTTGAGTACGTCGTTCTCCTTCAAGTATGGATGCTATATAGATGGCTGCAGCAGCAATACAGGTAGGATCTTTACCCGAAGTGATGCCTTTATTCCGAGCTTTCATGAGAATGTCTAGAGCTTTGGCGTGTGTGCGTTGTGAAAGACGAAGGGCATTTGTATAACGGGAGACAAAATCCTCTGGCTGGGTTACTGGCATTTGAAGCCCAAGCCGTCGAACAATAAGTCGGTATGATCGACCAAGTTCTTTTCGCCCTACACGAGTGAAGCGCCCTACATCAGCGAGGGTTCGGGGAAAGCTAGTTAAACGGCACGCAGCATAAACACATGCTGCAACAATAGCTTCGATACTTCGCCCACGAATAAGATTTTTTTCCAAAGCCCGTCGGTATAGTAGGGCTGCACTCTGTCGAACCCGTTGAGGAAGATCGAGTTGTCCTGCTAGTCGATCTAGTTCACTCATAGCACTGGCTAAGTTACGTTCACTCGCCTGATAGACTCGGCTTCTATTGTGCCATTTCCGGATTCGCTGCATCTCTGCTCGTCGTCTAGCATCTAATCGATGTCCACGAGCATCGACATCACGCCAATCAATTGTCGTTGATAACCCTTTATCATGCATTGTAAGCGTGGATGGAGGTCCTGCACGTGCACGTTTATCACGTTCTTCAGCAGAGAATTCTCGCCACTCTGCCCCAAAATCAATCACATCATCATTGAGAACTAACCCACAATTACCGCAGACAAGCTCACGTGATGCTGTCATGATGTATTCTGTACTACCACAATTAGGACATGTATGTGGTTCACCCTCTGATGAACTGTTTTCCGGTGATGTTTTTCGTTGAGAATTCTCAGGCATTGCGATCGGATCCGAACCCATCCTATCCGGTGAGCTAGAGGGGAAGTACACAATCCCCACTGAAACTCTGCAAGCAGTCAATTTAAAGCTGCTGCCTCCGGCGTTGCATTGTTCTCCATATATATGTACAAAATAACTAGTATGAACCATTCAAAGAAAACACATTTGTTTTAGAGATTCAGAAAAGATGTATAATGACAGCCCTTTCACCTTACGACCGTGTTAAAATGGTAATTTGCGACGAGGTTCCTGACCGTATTCCAGTTATACCTCAAATCACTTACACGACAGCACAGCTTACTGGAGTAGGCTTAGTGGAAGCCCTCCATAGCCCTGAAAAAACTGCAGAAGCGTTACTTAAAGGACAAAGAGTGCTGGGATATGATGCAATCTATGCTGGTTGGGAAAGTTCCTTTAATTTATTAGCTGAAGCAATGGGGTGTACAATGCGATATCCCGAAGATTCTGTACCACAAGTTGCTGTACATGTGGTCAAATCGTCACAAGATTTGAGTCAAATTGAAATTCCTGACCCGTATCATTCAGGACGGCTGCCACTTCATATTGAAATGCTACGGTTAATAAAAACGGAGGTGCAGGATCAGATTCCAGTAATGGCGTATACACCAGGGCCATTTACATTGGCAGGTCAGTTATGTGGTGTTAACCTATTAATGGCTGCCACTATTCAAAATCCGAAATTCGTTCATGATCTCACAAATATTACTTTGCAAGCATCAACTATGTATGCGTTAGCGAATATCGAGGCAGGAGCAGACATAATCGTCACTGCTGATCCAACAGCAAGTGGAAGCCTCATTAGTTCTAAAACATTTGATACCTTTGCTGCACCACACCTATCAAAAATTGCTAATACCATCATAAAAGCTGGTGCAACGGCATCTTTGCATATCTGTGGAAAAACTACTACATTACTTGAATCAATGGCGAATACAGGGGTTAAAATAATTGAATTAGACCATCTCGTAAATTTGGTTGAAGCAAAACGCCTCGTGGGAAAACGAGTTGTCATTATGGGTAATCTAAATCCGATAGACCTTTTGCTTAACGGAACACCAGAACAAGTTGAAGCAGCAGCCAAAGAGTGCATTAAAACTGTAGGACAAGATGGACGATATATTTTGAGTAGTGGCTGTGAAATACCTCCAGATGCACCTCTAGATAATGTCAAAGCAATGGTTGCAGCAGCTCAAAAATTCGGTTCAGTTTCATGACTCTTCGGCGGATGCTACTCGAGATAGATCAACAGGAATACGCGTTTTTAGGGTGATTTCATACTTCATTTCGTCAAACCGAGATGTCCAAGCATAAGTTTCAACACCTTGTAAAGCTGCCTCCCGGAGAACCTGCCCAAAACCAGGATCAACACGATCATTGGGTCGAAACCTAGTGGCATCTGTTCGTTGTACAATAAACACAATAGCTGCACGGTATCCATAATTAAGGGCTAGAATCAATTCTTGTAAATGGCGTTGCCCTCTATCGGTTACAGCCCGAGGAAAATACCCAATGAAATTTTCCGCATCGGTGGAAGATTTTGCTTCAATT
>JBHLSA010000226.1:0-3643 GCA_048882025.1 Candidatus Thorarchaeota archaeon
TACATACACCGTTTTCTATTCTTGCTCCCATTTCTGATAGACAGCCTTGATACCATCCCCGACAACTTCGATGTCCGTAAGCTCGCCCATGCCTGCTTCATGGAGCCAGCGAACATGATCAATCGTAGTGGGATCGATGCCAATACATCGTGCTGCAGTAGCATCAGCTGCGACCGGATCAACACTGGCGATGATGGTGTCCATCTTCATGGGTGTCCCACTCCATGGACCGGGACCCGACTTGCCGTAGAAACCATCGATTACACTGAGGGTGGGAGGGAGAGTCTTACAAATATCATAAATGAAGTTGTTTGTGCCGAGGTGGTGCATGCCATATTTGTTCCGGGTCGTGAGCATCCCGAACATATTCTTCAAGCCCATCGTGATCGTTGTATGGTGCAACGTCTTCATGGATGGAACTGTGATAATCGCGGATTCGACGGCGAGCCGGGCCACCTTAAACTTCGGTATTGCCCGTTGATCTTTGACCTCGAGTTCAATCTTATCGTCTAGTTTTCTCATGTTAATGTACTCGGACCCCAAGCGTTCAATGACGTCCATCATCCCGGTCTCAACAATCGCTACATCTGGTGAGGTTGTTCCGCCTTCGGTCTCCACCACGATGGCTTTTTTACCAAGGTCCTGGACTTTCATAATCACAGCCTCCACCACAATGGGATCCGTGGTGATGCCGGTCTCGAAGGTGTCGCTGGTGATTAGATTGGGTTTCACTAAGACCGTGTCATACAGCTCAAGTGCTTCCCTGAAGGGAATCAATTCCATTGCCCGAAAGACCGGTTCAAGCCCGCGTTTTCCCTTCACGACTGCTACCAATGACATAGCTCCTTGTACAGAATATCAGTTATTAAAATCCCACTTTTAAGAGGCTGGGTTTGTTGTGATCTCAAAAAGCATCTCTTTTCATAGAAAAGCTGTGAAAGATGGTTGATTTCATGTTATCTGCATCTATTTTGCTAGTGATCTTTCATCAAGTTGGGAGAATATCTTCGTGGTTATCGTCCTAATCAGACGGCGCCACCGTAAACCCAGTAAACGCCGTCGCAAATCTTAGAGAATCCCCAGATAGCGTAGCAACCCGATAATATGATAGATGATGGCAATTATCGTACCAATGAGACCAATCCATTGGAGACCAGTCAATAAGCGCTGAGGAGATGTAAGCGATATTGCTGTTGGGGGTTGATAATCTTTTGGCATGGATTTGGGACGTTTACAGCCCTTCGGTCCAAAGGCGTCGACTTCTGGGAAGATATCGATTTGAACAACGCCTCGGGTAATCAGTTTGGTTAGTAAATAGATGAATGCGTGTTTTTTCATATTAAGTAAATTTGCAGCCGTAGTGATGCGTGTGGGATGAGTTATTGAAGCAACGAACCCAGCAACAATTCGAAGTTTTCCCAGCTCTTTCCATTGACTGGCAGCAATCCAGAGGCCAAGAAAAACAAAAATGAGTGGAACCGTAAACCAGGGAAAACCCAGTGCTAAAAGAACTCCAAAGGCGATAATCCCAGCTATAGTGATGGCTACTCCAATTCCCATTACGAGAGTATAGCCTTCCGTCAATCGCCCAAAGTTCTTATGATCTAACGTCATCTCTATCACAGGGGATTTGCAGTCTTTTACATGGATTGGGGAGACCCCATTTATTTATCTCTATTTCTATAATTCAAAACATTCTGTGATTGAAAAAGCCTAGGGATTTATTAGACTAAATCCTAGCACGCTCATAGGAAGGACCGAGCAAACCAGTTTCTAAGGCAACATCCGCTATTCTCTTATCCTTCGAAGACGTACCTGCTGTTTCTTACTTATGATGTGAAAGATGCGGTGTTTCGTGCCATAGACTGAGGGAATGTTATCCACTTTTCATGTAAACCTGTACTTCATAGTGTTGCGCGTGGGTATCATAGCGTGAAAGCAAAGCTCTCGCTTTGGGTGGGACCACGGCTGTTTCATAGTCGTCTCCTGCAAAGGCTTGCACGGCTTCGATGGAGTCAAACCACATGATTGTGACGAACTCAACCTCATCGTTAAGCCTTCGACGGAAGAGGTGGTAAGGAGGCGTTTAGAAAAGTGCTCTGCTGAGCAGAGGTGGGTTGATTTTGTTAATGAGACAAGTTAAAAAGTTCATATGGAACTGGATGATTTCCTCTTTTATCGAGGCTCATTAATTGAGGTGAAATCATGTCAAAAAATTATGAATATATTTGTGTACAGGTAGGTCATCACAAGAACATTGGACAGATAATCGCGGAGCACGAAGCTGAGGGCTGGCACCTTCACACCTATCAAGCTGCCGCAGGCTCACCGACTTGGATCAACCATTATTTGCTCTTTGAAAGAGAACGTGTTTAATCCCTAGGAGGCGGATAATCGGAGTCCGTTTCCCCCCGAGTTCCAAAGGTGATGGCTTTTTCTTTGGTGATTTCAAAACCCTACATTTTCAATAAATTAAATTTCTGCTCCGCATGTTTTGTGAATTTAACCTTGGAAGCATCCATCAAGATTAGTTCCTAAAGACATACTAGCCGTTGGTATGGTTTAAAACTAGTAAGGGATTCTGGTGCTTTATAAGATTCGAGCAAGCCGTTGTTCCCGTTGTTAATTGCTTTTCTACTGGTTTTCGAAGACATACATGTGATTTCTAAAGAATGACGTGAAAGATGATTTGCTTAACATCATACAATTACTAAAAAATTTGAAAATATACCATTAATCTTGAAGCGTCAAACTATCGGCATAGGGCTTGAGAATTTTGTCGATTTCAGACATTTGTTTGCTAGCGAGTGGACCAAATTGGAGTGCTTGGCTCGTTTCCTCAACTTGTTTGACCGACTTGAAGCCCGGTATTGGTATTACTTGGGGGCTCAGGGCCCAGAGCCAGCCCAAAGCAGCCTGAACTAGTGTGCGTCCGTCTCTAGTGAGTATTTCGCGAATCATTTCGAGCATTTCAAGTTGTTTTGCTTGTCGCCCTTGTTGGAGATTCCAACCGGCGCGTATGTCGTCTTTAGGCATCGTTGAGCTTTTACTGTACTTTCCGGTTAGAAGCCCCATTGCATAGGGGCCTCGCGCGATGCTAGCTTGATGGAATTTTTCACAGAGGGTTAGAAGCTCTGGATTACGCTCAAAAATGTTGTAGTTGTATTCAATGGCAGTACAATGGGGTCCTTCGATAAACGCCTGGGCGCGATTAGGATAGGGTGTACTCCAACCATATGATCGGATCATCCCGTCGTCAACGAGTGTTTCCAGTACAGGTAAGAGGTCTCCTGCGCGGTTGGCATCATATTCTTTGCAATGAAATAAGTAGAGGTCGATATAGTTTGTCTTCAGCCGGTTTAGACTAGCTTTACAGGCTTTACGGATAGTTTCTGGTTGGATAAGATCGGGATCGCCCAACCAGGTCTTGGTATTTTCATCGAAGATTCCCCCAAACTTGGTGGCGATAATGGCTTCATCGCGGTACCCTTTCAAGGCTTTGCCGAGAATTCGTTCACTATGTCCAGCGCCATAGGCGTCAGCGGTATCAAAGAAATTCAAGCCTAACTCAAGCGCACGCTGGATAGCGCGTATTGAGTCATTATCATTTACTTGTCCATAACTTAAGGCAATTCGTTTTTCT
>JBHLSA010000227.1:0-3633 GCA_048882025.1 Candidatus Thorarchaeota archaeon
GGCACGAGTATTTCGTGTAATTTGATCAGCAAATCGTCTTTCACTCCGGGTTAAGAGATCATAGTCAATTTCTTGTTCAATCAGTAGTGTGAGCATTTTTTGTACTCGCATTTGGAGGAGGTTTTTCATCATAAATCGGAGATTGGCTAATTCCGTTTCGTATAGGTGGCGCTGTAACTCGCTAATTTCTTCGGCTTGAGATTGCTCTAAAATTGATTCAATATATTCTCGGAGATTTTGAATGAACGAATCACGAAGTGGAAGTAGAGTTGGGGAATCACGCTCTGCTTGCCATCGTTCGAGAAGCACATTATACATGATACTTTCTTCCATTCATTATGCGAGTTCAGCTACTCCTTTGCACATGAGTAACATTGCTGCGGAAAGTGGAAGCTCCTTTTTAATTTCGCGCATTGGAGGATAATTGATGCCTTCCAAGTGGAACGCCGGTGCATCTTTAATTAGCACAGTAGTTGTTCCTGTGAAAACTTGGGCGTGGCGGAAAGGATCAAACGCTTCAAGCTCAGAAGCTTTTAGAAGTTTGACGAGAAATCCAGTCTTTCCATTTAGGGTTCCGGGGAGACGAATTAATCGGTGAATATCGGTGGTTACCGGTTCATCAACAATAGCCCCGGTGACCTCAATGACATATTGGGCTAGCGTTTGCCACGTCTTTTGCCCTATTCCTTTTGGTGTGATAAGGCGTGATGGCTGTTCATGGAGAGCCTGGTTAATAGCAGCCGCTTCTTGTTGTAAGAGACGGGCTTGGTTGGCACGGATTCCTGGAATTGTTTTGAGAGTTTCAGGGAATTGAAATAGGGTGCGAAGACCTTCTGCAAGTTTGTGTTCCCAACCGGGAACCCGTGAATCGGGTCCTCGTGAAAGTGCAGAGGAGCTTTCAACAAAGCCATGGTAGCGAAATTCGATTCCAGTTCCAGAGATATAGTCAACAATTTCACGACGGGCCTGAGATCCCAATTTGTGAAGTTCTGGTGTGAAACAATGAATGTGATAACCCCGGTGACCAGAGAAAACGATTCGGATATCTGATGGGTCAATACCAAAGTCGGGGATGAGGAAGTTATCAATGATAGTGACGCCTTCTTCTTTGGCTTTCCCAAGGCAGTCTGGACACATCCATTTGAGATCCTGCAATCGAGGACTATTACACTTCAAACATTGTTCTGGTCGGCGTCCGTATTCACGGTGTCCACATTTGAGACACCACCAGGAATCGTGTTGGGCTTGGCAAGGAACATTGAGGTGATCGGCGTCAATATCGAAGATCAGATCTGCCCCACGCCAGCCTTTGAGGGGCATTTGAGGGGCGTCGGGTGTGTCATAATAAGCCGCGGAATAGAAGGTGTGAGCAGGACCTTCTTTTATTAAAAATTGAACTAATTCGTCGGGTGTGGTAAAACTGGTGTGCCTTAAGGTTCCTTCGCGAGTAAACCAGAAGAAGGCAAATTCACGGTTTTCAAATTGTGGAGGGAGATTAATGGCAGTTCCCTGTGTGCGATAGAAATTCGCAAATTGATTGATTAAGAATGGGAGCGTTTGGATAGCCATTTCCTCCTTCGACGATAATAGGCTAGTGGATGTTTTCGGGTACTGGCTTGATCAGGATCAACACATAGACGAACAGAGATCATATAAGCACAGCTGGGCGATGTGTATGCTGTACTTCCTCTTTTTCCAGCAATGTGTTCGATTTGATATCGAGCTAAATCTTCACGGAAATCTGGGGCTTTAAAGAAAAGTTCTAGTATCGAGTCGACATCCATACCGATGTTGAGTAAGAAAGCGGTTATAGCAAATCGTGCAACATGGGAGAGAGGTTTTCCCTCCTTCATATCTGCGAGGAGCGCCTGCATACAAGGGGGGAATGCCTCGGGAATGATTTCCCCTTGAATTTCTTGGCGCATCCGGTCAGTCCGCTTCCGGACATTGGTGTCAACTTCTTGGTATAATTGTTGAATGTGTGGGGGAAAATCTGCAGGTACTTTTTTAATATCGCTTACAAGCGTCTTTTCGAGGGCAGCTCGCAGTACCCGTGCGGTTTCACTTTTCCTGAGTAAAACATATCCATTATCAAGGCGTTTGTTTACCAGTTTCCATTCCAGTTCATGGAATCCTGCAGCAGCATTGAGGTAATTTGCGACATGAAGACTGTGGGAAAAGACACGTCCTGCGACGCGTGATGGTTCAGTTCTGATTTTCCAGTTGAATTCCCGCTGGGCAATTCGAACGAGTCTTGCTTCAGTTTCTTTGTGGAAAAAGAGTTCAGCTTGCTTTGCTTCAGCAGTCGCCCATCGTCGTCTAAGATACATGCTTGCTATCGAATCGACTAATGCTTTAGCAACAAAGAAGCTTGTAAGTTCGATATAGGCGTCATCTTCGTGCGTGACCTTTCCAATCCTTGTTGTTGAGTCGAGAGCTTGCATTAACCGTTGTTGGGTTCGTTGGATAATTCGAGGATTCTTATCAACTTCACTTAAAGAAACATCGAAGTCTTTTAGGAGCGAACGAGCCAGCACTGACCATGGGTATCGTGCCGCTTCATATATCGAGATATCCTCTTGCATTTTCTCAGCCTATTGATAAAGCTTAGTGGCAACTTTGCTAGAAATCATCCTCAACGCGGGGAGCAAGATAGTAGGTGATGTGACCTCCACTACTTACAGCAAAGAGTAACTTGATTGGGGTTCCTTTGCCAAATTCCATTTGAACGGTATCTGATGCTGCAACGGCTTTCATCATATCATTAAGGTACTCTAAGGCATAGAGAGATTTTGCAGGTTGTTTCACAGTATATTCAAGCAGTGCTTCTTCGTTTTTATCAATGCTTACATTGAGGTTTCCCGTATCACCTCGAGCGGAGATTGTTAAGGCGTCGGGAGTGGCATCGATTGCAATAAAATCGCTTATGATATCAGCGTCTTGAATAATCTCTTTGAGTGTATCAGCAGTTATTTTGATATTCACATCAAATTCAACATTTAACGTGGGCGGTCGATCAGCCCCTAATTCAATAAGTGAGATGCGGAAACTTCGGCGTGTGCGCCCCTCTAATGTCATCTGGATTTGATTCTTTTCGCGATCAAGGCTAATGCTCAAACTATTTCCTGCACCTGCTCGTTTGACAATTTTTTCCATATCGTCCAGATTGATTCCGAGCTGACCTTCCTCGTCGCATTTATACTCGCTAAAAGCACTTTTAGGAAGTTCAAAATCAATCATAGCTATACGTGAAGGATCCATTGCTCTAAGTGTTAGGCCTTTAGGTGAAAGCTCAAAATTTGCTTCATCAACAAGTGCAGAAATAGCCGTGATGAGGGCTTGCCAGGTTTTTGCATCATCGAATTTTGCTTCAAACAATTACGAATTCCTCCGGCTGGCTGCGGCTGCGATTATTTTCCTTGCTTTGATATAAAGCTGTTTATCAAGAGCGGCAAGATCTTGGATAATTTCAGCGCGAAGAAGAGGTTGCCCTTCACCGGAGACTACCACTGACCCCAATACGCGTATAAAGGATTGGAGTGGAGGGATCTCTTCGGAAATGACAGAAATACGCCCAGTCTGCCAATATCAGTCGCTGAATATAAGCGGGTTAATATAGGTAAAATAGCTAAT
>JBHLSA010000228.1:0-3607 GCA_048882025.1 Candidatus Thorarchaeota archaeon
GGACACTGAAGAAAAAAAGTTTCCTTTGATCGTTTCAATCCAAAGTATTTCCGGTTCTTCCCCACTCGCTGTTGATCCAATAAATGAACTTGTCAAACGTAAGATAGGAATAGAACTCAAGTTATGAACATGTTATGAGTTTAATTGAAAAAGGTGATTTGGGCTGTCAAGAATCAATGTTGGCAAAGTATCCCGCATAGCTGGATCATTTATAACTGCCAAGAATATGACAGGCGCGCGAATGTTTGAGCTTGTCAAAGTAGGAGAGGCAGGGATAATCGGTGAAATTATACGTTTGCAAAGGAATTCTGGAATTATTCAGGCCTACGAAGAAACCGAGGGATTGAAGCTAGGGGAAAAAGTTATTGGAACCGGTAAGCCTTTGTCGGTAGAACTAGGTCCAGGAATCATTGGTCAAATATTTGATGGAGTTCAGCGTCCTCTTCCCGAGATATCAAACAAATCTGGAGCGTTTATAAAACGAGGCATTGAAGTTCAGTCACTTGACCGAAAGAAGACATGGTTCTTTCAGCCATCTGTGAAAAAAGGAGTAAAAATTACTGGTGGAGACACTCTAGGTGTAGTGCAGGAAACCCCACTGGTAAAGCACAAAATTCTAGTTCCACCCAAGGTCACAGGAGTTTTGAACGATGTATCTTCCGAAGGCAACTATACAATCACCGATCAAATCGCTGAAGTCAAAATGCCTAAAGGTGTAGAACCGTTATTCTTGATGCACTCCTGGCCAATCAGGCAATCTCGCCCATATAAGAAGACTCTCCCAATAGACACGCCACTATTGTCCGGTCAGCGCATAATTGACTCTTTCTTTCCTGTAGCGAAGGGAGGAATAGCCGCAATCACAGGTGGCTTTGGAACTGGAAAAACTGTTGTGTTGCAGACACTGGCTGTTTGGATTGATGCGGATGTAGTGGTTTACATCGGTTGTGGTGAACGTGGAAACGAAATGGCTGATGTTCTTGAACGATTCAGAAAAATGAATGTTCCTCGATATAATCAACCCCTAATGAGCCGGACTGTGTTTATCGCAAATGTTTCAAATATGCCAATAATCGCAAGAGAAGCCAGCATTTACAGTGGCATAACACTGGCTGAGTATTACAGAGATATGGGTTACAATGTAGCAATAATGGCTGATTCTACTTCTCGATGGGCTGAAGCCCTCAGAGAAATTTCTGGAAGGCTAGAAGAAATGCCCGGTGAAGAGGGATATCCAGCCTATCTTGCGTCAAGGTTAGCTGAGTTTTATGCAAGAGCTGGAAATGTTCAACCAATTGGCAGTGAAGTGAGAAACGGCTCAATCACAGTGCTAGCTGCCATTTCACCTCCAGGAGGTGACTTCTCTGAGCCCGTCACAGCAAACACGCTTCGTCTCACTAAAGTATTTTGGGCATTGGATTTTGCTTTAGCTCACCGGAGACATTTCCCAGCAATTAATTGGTTCATGAGCTACTCCGAATATCTCAATGCACTCGAATCTTGGTTTTCTACAATCGAGCAGGATTGGCAAAGACTCTGTGGAGATGCTAGAAATCTTTTAAAAGAAGAAGAGGAATTAAGAGAAATCGTTGCGCTCATTGGTGCAGAAATTCTAGGCGACAAACAGCGCTGTGTATTTGAAGCCGCCAAAATGCTGAAGGAATATTTTTTGTTGCAAAACGCTTTCCATCCGGTTGATGCTTACTGTCCAATTGAGAAAACCTACAAAATGCTTGGTACTCTTTTAAGGTTTTATGAAAAAATGAGAAGTGCAATAGAGTCAGGGATACCACTACTAAAGATATTATCATTGCCAGTGCGGGAGGATCTGGGGCGGCTGAAAATAATACCTGTGGACAAGTTTGATGCGTCAAATAAGCAAATAAACCAGGAAATTGACGAACAATTTAATCACCTCACCTCAGAAATAGAAGATGGAGGTGAAAGCGAATGATAACTTCACCTGATCCAGGTTTGAAGTTTTTCACAGTTGAAGAAATTTCTGGTTCTTTGCTTCTCTGTAAATCTGTGCAAGGCATTGGCTATGGGGAAGTGGTGAGGGTTATTGCTAGTGATGGAGACGAAAAAGTGGGGCAGGTAATTGATGTCAGCGATAATATCACGGTTATCCAAATATTTGAGGAAACCTCAGGCCTGAACGTAAATTCAACAGCAGTTCGTTTCACTGGTGAGACCGTTAAACTTCCAGTTTCAATCGATATGTTTGGAAGAATTTTCAGCGGAGGAGGAAAACCTGCTGATGGTGGTCCACGCATAATACCCGATGATCATCTAGATGTTCACGTAGCTACAATTAATCCCTATTCAAGGGTACATCCGTCAAAGTTTATTCAAACAGGTATCTCAGTAATTGACGGATTAAATACACTATTGCTCGGGCAAAAACTGCCTATTCTTTCAGGAACAGGATTACCTCATAAACAGTTGGCTTCGCAGATAGTGAGTCAGGCAAAAGTTGCGAAAGAAGAAGAAGGATTCACAATAGTTTTTGCTGCTATGGGAATAACCGCTGATGAAGTTAGATTCTTCAGAGATGATTTTCTGAAGATGGGTGCAATGAGCCGAGTGGTGATGTTTGTTAATCTTGCTCAAGACCCTGCTATTGAAAGAATTCTCACTCCTAGGTTAGCGTTGACAGCAGCAGAGTATTTTGCGTTTCAGCAAGGTTTACACGTACTTGTAATACTCGTTGACATGACAAATTATTGTGAAGCATTACGTGAAATTTCAGCTGCCCGTTTGGAAATTCCTGGCAGGCGTGGATACCCAGGCTACATGTACACTGATTTGGCTACGCTATACGAGCGTGCGGGAATAATAAATGGAAAAAGAGGGTCAATCACGCAAATGCCAATCCTAACAATGCCTGATGACGACGTGACTCATCCAATCGCGGATTTAACAAATTACATTACAGAAGGACAGATAATTCTCGACAGGGGACTTTTCAAGAGAGGAATTTATCCACCAATTGATCCTTCACCCTGTTTATCCCGACTAATGGACAAAGGCATTGGTCCAAATAAGACAAGAGAAGACCATAAACAGCTTTCTGACCAGCTTTACTATGCTTTTGCTGAAGGAAAGATTGTTCAAGGAACCGCAATGGTTTCTGGAGAGAAGGCATTAACCAGCACTGACAAGCTTTACCTCAAGTTCATGGATAGGTTTGAAAAGGAATTCATTAATCAAGGATTTAATGAAAACCGAGACATAGAAGAGACCCTGAATATCGGTTGGAATCTCTTGTCTATTCTTCCAGAAACAGAACTCACACGTATCGATCCTTCAATAATAGACAAGTTTCATCCAACCCACAAAGAAATCTAGACAAACGGAGAACGTATGGATATGGTCATTGAAAAACTCGATGTACATCCAACACGACTAGAACTTCTAAGACTAAAAAAACGAAAAGCACTTGCTGAAGGCATTGCTGATATATTACAAAAAGACTTGGAAACATTAATTATCGCGCTGATTGAGCATGCACAGAGGGCTAAAGCAATACGAACCAGCCTTTTAGAGAATTTAGCCGGGGCATACTCGCTTTTCATTGAAAGTGAGATGCTTAGCGGAACTATGA
>JBHLSA010000229.1:0-3599 GCA_048882025.1 Candidatus Thorarchaeota archaeon
GACCATGCGGGACAGAATGAAACCTCGATAATGCTAACTCTCAGGTCAGATCTCGTTGACATGACACAGCTTCCTCAAGATCCATCCATTTCCCCCGAAAGAATCCTAGGGAAAGACCCACGTCACGCCACAGTAAATATAGGAAAAAAGTACTTGGATGCCGCCATACGAATTATCCAACAAAAGCTCACTGCGGCTGGGTTATAAGATCGTTTCATTTTCGTAAACATCAAATTTTGTAACTCATTGGCTGGTGTTAAATGTGTGGTGAACGGAATCAGAATAGTTGAGATGTTGTACTGATTCTTGTGCATTGAGTGAAGCATAGGTGTTCGAAATGTCAGATCCTATTGAAAAATGGCCCACTGCCTCTTTTGAGGAGAAATACAAGATGATGATGGGAAACTTATCTGATGCTGATCAAAAGAGAAGCGTGGACCAGCTTAATGATTTCTGCCAATGCAGTAAATGCCCAACTTATGCGGGAGTGGGAGATACCCATCGTGTTTTTTGTGCAGTAGGAAAAAGCGAAGTGATCCATGAGCAAAAGGGTTGCTTGTGTTCGACATGCGCCGCAACCCAAACGATGAGCCTCCGTTGGGATTACTATTGTACTCGGGGGTCGGCAGTGAACCTCTCGGAATTGTAGCTGTTAGTCAGTTCATGTAATTGCTTCTTTGAAGCGTGATTATACATCAATTATTCAATGTGAAAGATTCGAGATGAAAGCTAGATTTTTGGCTAGAATATTTAGAAAGATGAGAACAAGTGGTATTTCCAAATTCTATGTACAACTCTTTTGGGTTTCGAAGGCTCATCTGCTGTAATCTTTTAAACACTTGTTCTTCTATTAGGCGTGTTTGGATTGCGTTATCTATACGGATGAATTGAGGTGTGACTATGGCTGATGACGAGGTGTACCGAGTATTGCAACGACACCTGGATAGTATGCCTGTTGGCTTTCCAGCGACGGATTCTGGTGTAGAAATGCGGATATTAAAACGCCTCTTTAGCCCGGAGGAAGCCAAGATTGCTGCTCAGTTACCATTTTCACCAAAAGGCGCAGAAAGTTTAGATAGCATAGTTGAGCGTCTTTCAGCATTAGGGATTGGAAGGCAGCAACTGGAACAAATGTTGGACACGATGGTGAGTAAAGGGCTACTCAACTTTCGACGGGAAGGAGAAACGAAATATTATAGCAGTGCCCAGTGGATGATTGGAATTTATGAGTATCAGGTGAACAAGCTCTCTCCAGGGCTATTTTTTGATATTGTGCTGTTCAGTTTGGAAGTGTTTGGCCGGGAGGCATTTAGCACAAAGATTCCGCAATTGCGTACGATTCCGATAGAACAGAGCTTCACACCCGAGCATTTAGTGGCGAATTATGACCATGTAAAGCACCTTGTGGATGCATCTGAAGGTCCATTTGTGGTAGCAAATTGTGTGTGCCGACAAGCGCAGGATCTCTTAGGGAATCCATGTAGGGCAACAGCGCGACGGGAAACATGCTTGGGATTTGGAGATTTTGCCCAATTATACATTGATGAGGGATGGGGGCGAGAAGTTTCAAAGCAGGAGCTGCTAGCGATTATTAACCAAAACGCCGCGGATGGATTAATCCTTCAACCGAGTAACAGTCTGGAGTTAGAATACATTTGTAGTTGTTGTGGTTGTTGCTGTGCCTTGTTATTGGGAACCAAAATGTCCCGAAAGCCGGTGAAATATCACGCGTCAAATTACTATGCACAAGCCAATTCCAATGTATGTACGGGGTGTGGGACTTGTATCGAGGTATGTCAGATGGAGGCGATTAAACTAGAGAAGGAAAAATCAAAGATAAATCTCGACCGGTGCATTGGTTGTGGGGTGTGCACTGTCCATTGCCCAACATCCGCGATAACACTTCAACAAAAGGCGGATAAACACATTCCGCCACTAACCCTCGAAGAGCTATACGATTCTATCTCAAAGAAGAAACTGGAAATAACTTCTAGGAATTTTGAATGAAAGGGGTTTTGTTCTTCGTTTTTAGTTGATTTTGATCTCATTACAAGTAGTCTTCAATTTTTTGATTGTTGTTCAGCTGTTTGGTGTGAGCAAAATGGAAATTTCTAGTGAAAGATGTTTTTTTCAGACCGTTGATTGGCCCGTCTTCGAATTTGGTATTAGATTTAGTCATTTCGTGCAAGTTCAACGACAAATGACTCTATTTTGAGGCGACTTGAACGGTAAATTTACAGTTTTTTGCGCCCCGGCACACTGTTTTTTGACTTGACACGGAAACAGGTTGTCCTAATAGAATTTCAAAATTAGCTTGAATCCAACCCATGGTGCATTCGCAAAGGAGGGGATTTTCATCGATGACACCGTACTCCACGAGGGGGCAAATACAAGGTTCTCTATCTGCAGGGTATTCTACCTGAATTGTACTCCAATCATTCTTGGTCTTAGGACGAACATGGGGAAACGTGACATATTCTTGCAACCGTGCCATCCGCTTCGTGGTATTGGGTTCTTCAGCGGCAATCTTCCGCGATATTTCTACCGAACCAGCAAAAGCACACTTCTTCCCTATCTGGTGTAATAATCGCTTTTGTGTGTCTTCATCAAATTCCTCTAATCCGTCAAACACCCCTTGGATCCACCGTGCAGCATGCCCGAGAAGAGATTTTTCTATCGAAAACCCAGAATTGGAACTCCTCATAACCAATCACGCTTACCTTTCAGCACACTTATAGCTTTAAAATATAGCCGCAGCGCCTCTCTTAGGAAGCGAAGAGGCAATTAGACGAAGATAATTAGTGAAATTCGGTCATTCGTGCTTGTTTCACGTTGCCTTTGAAGCTCTTGGCTCGGAGAGTTACACTTTGTACTTGTTATAAAAAGAAAAAGAGGGGGAAGAGTGTCCCTATTGAAGCAATGATATGCTTCTAAGCGGCCTCTTCCTTCGCGATGATACCACCAATCAGGATTAAGATTCCGCCAATAGAGGCTAGGGTCAAAACCCCGATGATGATAAGACCGACACGGTGTCGTCCTGGTTCATCTCGCCACATGAGGGGGAGGAGACCAAATAAGAGACCTATGATTGCTGGAATTATGAGTATGGCTCCTGCTATTAGCGCAAACATCGCTAACATCGGATCCATAAGCATCCACCCAAACATGACGGCAAAAATCCCAATGAAAGCCAGAGCCCCAATCAGGTTAAGAATTCCGCCGATGAGTACTAATGTTTTAGCTGTGTCAGACATCTTTTAGTCATCCAATATTTTTTGATTCCCCCAAAGGGGGGGAATTGAGGGTACTCTCTGTGTTTAGCTTAAAAGTGTTTATTATTGCGTTTCCTGTGAATCCAATTCATAAGATTTGACGCATTCTGAAAAACGCACAAAATTTTGAAAGAGTTGCACTGATTTTTCGAGTCTTTTGGCAATTTTTCCTGAAACCAAGTTGCGATTTCAGGTGAATTATACTGAAAAAAGGGTTTGATGATGTATGTGCAAACTCTTAATTCCAAAGGTTTTTGGTTTTGTATTGATTATTGTTTATTAAGGAAATGACGATGGTGAAGCAAAGCTATAGTGAAAGTAACACTG
>JBHLSA010000230.1:0-3579 GCA_048882025.1 Candidatus Thorarchaeota archaeon
GGGACCCAGATGTAGAAGAATTTGGTCAATGTTTTTGTGCACTTTATGTCAGAAAAGATGTCTTCGAAGGCGAAACACCCATGGAACCAATACCTGAACGGCGTCCCCAACAGAAAATCAACCGTGCAATGGGGAAACACACTAAGCAAGAAGCCTTTCCAAAAGAAGCGATTACAAATTCAGAAACGAACCGGAAACTTTTCTATTGTAAGGTATGTGGCTATGTGACCTTCCGAGAAGAACCACCACACCTTTGTCCCATCTGTAAAGCGAAACAAGAAATGTTTGGTGAAATTGTACTAGATACATCAATACAGGTGCGGTAAACCAGCTTTGTCTATTCTTTGATTCGAAGTGTTAACTGTTCTTTGTAGCGAATACTTTTCGCTGCTCTATGAAATTAAAAATTACAGGGATAATGAATGCTCCAAAAAAGCCAATTAGAATGTATTTGATGAACTGCGTTATAAAATGGAGGAGAGGGATAAGTGGGATAAATGCGAAGGCAGCTGTAATTGAATAATAGACAGCAAGAGCAATAATTACCCCGAAAAGAGCTCGAAACATTTTGGTATTTCGTGGCACATTGGTTGAGAAATTGACATATCTGCTTTCAGCAGTAATACCGATACTGAATCCAAAGATAAGGCCCATTGAGACAGCAACATTTTCCGAAGGAAAGTAGGGTAACCCAAGAGCAAAGGCAGTGTAAAAGATGAAACAGAAAATTAACGCAATAGCGGGAAGTAGCCAATTCTGTGCAAACATAGGCAGGTGCCGCCAGCGCGGTTGCAGATAAGGAACCAGAAAGTACGCCCACACAACGATAATAATACCTACAATGACCCCACCAATAACATCTCCAAGAAAGTGCAACCCGAGTCCCATTCGAGCTATTGAGGTAACCAAAATTACGAACACACCAACGAGGGCTATCCACCATTTCCGTAATTTTATTGTAGCCCAACCCCAGAAGGTTGTTGAAACTTGTGTGGCTCCACTAGGAAACCCATAGGATTGATCCATGACATATTCAGGGTTTTGCCGCAAATCAACCGGGGGGCGAGGCATTCCAAAACCATACTTCAAGATAATATTGATGAAACTGGAAAACATGAAAAGCATAACAGCAATTTTGCCTCCACGCTTACTCAAACACCAATACGCGAGCCCTAATAGCACCACATAGATAATCGGATCGCCAAAAAGGTTCAGAATCTCATACGTAACATAGGGAAGCAAACTTTGAAGAAGAATAATGAGTTGCGGATCAAAAAAAATCATGGGATGTCACCTAAGATAAAACCACAGCAGACGAGAAATTAGATAGTTACAGCCTATAAAGCTAGTAGGGCATACCCTAAATACACACGAAAGAAAAAGACTAGGTGATCTGACTCAAGGTTAGCTGCAAATACCAGTGCAGGATAGAACCTTTTTAGAAGGTTTTGAATTGCTCACCCGGTGTATTGCAAACAGGACACTTGTGTGGTGCATCGCCTTCTACCGTATGCCCACAAACGGGACAAACTTGGATTGGGCCAATGTCTGCATCCTTTCCATCATCAACAGCCTTTTTCGCTCGTATATAAAGGCTAAGATGGTTCTTTTCTGCTTCCATTGCCCATCGAAAGCTGGTATCAGCACCTTTCTCACCCTGATGTTGGGCGGTTGCTCGATATGCTGGATACATCTCAGCGATTTCAAAGCTCTCGCCATCGATTCCAGCTTGTAGAGCTTCAGAGGTGTTTTCGGTACCAAAGGTAGCACCACCTACAGTCTGAAAATCACCTTTAGTCTTAATGTGTCTAAAATGGGTCATCGCATGGACTTGCTCAGCAAATGCTGCAGCATGAAACAAGCGTGCGACGTTGGGGAACCCTTCTTTTTCTGCCATCTTCATATAAATGAGGTATCGCATATGTGCCTGGCTTTCACCCGAATATGCATTACGAAGATTAGTTTCAGTCATTTCTTTTACCATAAGGATTGATCCTCCAATCAAAGACTGATTTGTGTGCAAAATAAGTCATTATTTACCTATTGGTCTTACGAACGATGAAAAGAAATGGTGGGGTCACTGGGATTTGAACCCAGAACCTACGGGTATCACCAGGTCGCTCCAGAACATCGTCATCCCGGATTTCCGGTCAGCTTATTTGTCTGGTGGCTTCTTCTGGAGCCCGTTGCCATACCTGGTTAGGCCATGACCCCTAAGACAGATAGCGTTAGGTCATGTACAGGGGATTTAAAGGTTTTTTCGAAGTTTTTTACACACGATTTAAATACAAGAACCCGTGATTTGCTCATGGTAGTGAACGATGAAAGGCGATCATTTTTGGCTACAAGCAGAACTTTTTCTCTTCTTATCGCCTAGCTAGCTCTGCTACCGACGCACCTTTTAAGCGCGTTATGAGCATTTTGAATAAGAGTAATCAGAGTTTTGATAAGAAGAGCCGAACTTTAGTGAAACTATTAAGAATAGGAGTTGTGACACATTTTGCCCAGTGACAAAAAATTTGTTGTGACTCCCTGGGAAGTTAAGGGAGATGTGGATTACGCGAAACTCGTGAAGGAGTTTGGCACAGAACTCATTGATGATAAACTTCTAAATCGTTTTAAGAAGTTTGCTGGTGAACTACACTATCTACTGAAACGAGGAATCTACTTTAGCCATCGTGACATGAACTTTGTCTTTGATGAATATGAAAAAGGCAACGCGTTCTATTTGTATAACGGCCGAGGTCCGAGCGGACACACCCATATTGGACACCTCACTCAATTTATATTCACCAAATGGATGCAAGACAAGTTCAAATGCCCCTACTATTTCCAGCTCACTGATGATGAGAAGTTCCTATTCAAGTTCGACCTTGACCTTGACAAGGCACGCTACTACGCTAAGGAGAATGCCCTTGACCTCATTGCCACTGGGTTTGATCCAAAGAACACTCATATTATCATCGATTCCTATCATGCTCGAACCATCTATCCACTAGCCATCCAAGTGGCAAAACGGATAACATACTCAACAGCCAAAGCCATTTTTGGCTTCACCAACTCCAATAACATCGGCTCCATCTTCTTCACCAGTTTCCAGTCAGTTCCTGCCTTTTTACATTCAATTCGGGTGGGCCACAATGTACCCTGCGTTATTCCTCTCGCAATTGATCAAGATGCCCACTTTCGAGCAGCCCGAGATGTCCTTCCAAAACTAGGATATCTGAAACCAGGAATTTTGCACTCAATATTCCTTCGAGGACTCCAACAAGGTGGAAAAATGTCCGCTTCTGATCCTGAATCTGCACTCTTTACTGTTGATTCCCCTGATGTAATCAAGAAAAAGCTCCAGAACGCATTTACTGGGGGTCGAGGAAATGCTGCTGAACAACGAAAATTAGGGGGACAGCCCGACATTTGTTCGATTTTCGACAATTACCAGCTAGTATTCATCCCTCAACAAGACAAATTAGATGCTCTAGAACAACGTTGTCGAAGTGGAGATATGCTCTGTGGCGAATGCAAGAATATCTGCATTGACCTTGCCACCAAATTTCTAGCAGAGCACCAAAAGCGCCG
>JBHLSA010000231.1:0-3567 GCA_048882025.1 Candidatus Thorarchaeota archaeon
GAAAATACATAGGCACCTTGCCAAGTAACATTACCAAAAGTACTGGGAACGGGATCTGATCCTGCACTATACTCCGCAAGTAGAACAGGTAGCACCAATAAGTTGTGTTGGGTATCAACTAAGACCGCTTTATGATCATTTAGGGCGTAAGACTCAGTTCCTCGAACGCCAACCACTATACGTTCAGTTTCTTCAGGCTGATAAGGATCTGTTGTATTGAAAAGGGAAATCTTAAGGCCCTGATACCACCACCACGAATCATCGTGGCCGCTTGTGGCAACATCTTTGCCGATGCCTATGAGAAATCCATTCTCAAGAGGATGAAGGTAATCCGAATAACCAGGAATCACTAATTCTCCCATGACACGTGGCGCATGTGGAATTGACAAATCAAGGATAAATAGAGGATCCGTCTTAAAGAATGTCACAAGATATCCGGTATCACCCAAGAACCGTACAGAATAAATGCTCTCACCTGGAGCCAGTCCTTCGATACATCCCCTGATCTTCATTTCCATGTCTAATATATACACGTTACTTACTTGAGTCCAGGATTCAGCATCTGGCTGATTTACTTTCTGCCAGCTTGTTGTAGCCACACGAAGATGTGATTCAGATTCGTCTAGGGCAAATTGGTTTATGAGAAATCCTGGAACCATACCACTTCCTTGATATGTCGTATCTGCTTCGTGAATCTGAAATCGATGAATAGTTGTTTTCCGGTCAAACCAACTACGAGACAAAAATGGGAAACGCGATACCGCAAGATAGATGTTCGTTAAAGAAGAGTAAAGTGTGCAACTAGAATGTCCTGTGAGAATAGTTTCAATATCGGGGGTCGCTTCAGGGTCAGTAATGTCTAGACTTACAATCATTTTGTACTGATAAATCCAGTCATAGTTCCCTGGGTCATAATAAATTTGATTAGCGGGAATACTCCACGCTCCTAAAGGAGTTTCTACCCAGGGACGGTCCCTAAACTCTCCATCCTGTGCGTACTTACTAGTTATCAAATAAAGATAGTTGCCTATCATTCGAGCTCCTTGATACCCACTGTCAATTGTCATCCAATAGCTCAGGGTAATAAATTGAGGATCAGTAACATCATAGATTTCGATTTTTATTCTACTATCATCAGTTCCAAGGACTACTAGCATTTTAGATGAATGTAAAAATAAAGCAAAAGGTAAAATTGTAGGTTGAAACCGAGTTACTTCTTCAGCTGTTTCAACAGGATAGGCTCTAATAACAACAATTTCTGTATCAACAAATGTGAAAATATATTGGCCATCCGTTTTTACACTATCCGGTTCATCGACCCCCTCAACCTGAACATTCGTTGTTGAATAACCCGAAGTGCCATCTATCCCCTGAGGTGTTCCAAAACTATCATCTAAAGTCATCCACGGATTGATGCCTGGTCTAAACCAGAACTCACCTATGAGCGGTGGTGGCTGATGAGTCTTGATGTAGTTCGTTAATTCAAATTCTGAGGAAAATTGCCGGAGATGGATCGGAGGTGATAATTCAAAACCAACGTACAGACTAAAAAATACCATACTTCCCAGAATCGTACCAAAAACGAACAAACCTCGGAGAGAAGGAAGCCTGCGACGAGATTGGATCGATAATCGTGAGAGAAAACGAATAACACTAGACATGATATGGACTCTACTCCTGAGTGAACATTAATCTAAAGAATTGAACACTTCATTTTAGACTGTTCAATGGTTTAGAACACCTAGATGCTGCTATGTATTGAGTGGTGTTTATCCTCCACGAACTCACTAGCCAAAGGAACATATTGAATGCACTTTTCTACCCTGATTACAGCTTAAAATGGCTGATATGATGAAGTGAAAGACTATTCTCATACCGTATGGGTACGAAACATATTTATGGCGTAATTCCTGCTAAAGGCGCTCAGCGTGCCATACATCTGGCAGGTAATACAAAGCTCCTAAAAGGGTGACATACACATGACAATCAATATGCAGCCTGGTCAACGAAAATCAACTCTTTCCTCTAGTAGCCAACAAGGTGATGACGATGGGGATGGCCAACGGCACTCTACCCGAACGCACACTGGTTTGGCGGATTTACCGCGAAGCAATGCCCGTATTGCTTTTCACTGTCTTAGCGGAGCTTTTTGCAGGGGCATTATTAGTTAGCCTTGACATCAGTTTTGCGAGCCTAATTGGACTTTTCATTCTGATTCCCGGTCTAATGCAGTTACGCGGCAATATTTCGACAAGTCTGGCTCAACGTTTGGGGTCCGGAACACATCTGGGGACGATTTCTTGGGACCAGGGATTAAACAAACCCCTTCGAGCGAACATCAAAGCAGCATTTTATCTTGTACTCATTATGTCATTTGCGCTGGCAATTGGTGCTTGGTTTGTTTCAATGGTAATTCAGGCAACAGTGCCACGGAGTGGCTTACTTTTGCATTTATTTCACTTTCTCATCATTGCTTTAGTTACAGCGCTACTTGCTAGTAGTGTGCAAGTAACTATTACAGTGACAGTGGCACTTCTTGCTCATGCTCGCGGACTAGATCCAGATAATATTACCATTCCTATTGTTGCCGCAATAGGTGATATCATTACAATCGGTTGTCTGATCGTTGCGATCTCACTTGCGCTAACTCTCCTTCCTCCAATTCCAATTTTCATTTAAAGAGGTGACAACAATGAATGAACACACAGTGCGAAAAATCCTCATTGAGAGTTTCCCCGTCTTAGCCGTCGTCCTCGTTTTTGCTTTAGCAGCTGGACAATTTTTGGATAGTACGCTTGAAGGCTTGAAGCTTATCTTCCCTCTCATTCTGCTCATGGTTCCAGCTTTTATCGACATAACAGGTGATTTAGCTGGGGTTGTAGGCGCCCGAGTTACCAGCCACCTATATACAGGTGAATTAGATCAAGGTTTTCGACCATATCGGCTTCTCATTGCAAATCTTGTAGCCATTCTTCTTGTGTCTGCAACCACTTATGCGTTCTTGGGACTTTGTGTTATTCTAATTACCATCAGCTTAACCCCCCTTCTCGGCCCCATCTTTCCCGCTGTTGGTTTTCCTCACCTCTTTTTTTCCCTCCTAGGCGCTGGCGTACTTGCAACAGCGAGCACCAGTCTAATTGGGTTAATTGCTGCTAGAATTGTCTACCGCTCCGGACGGGATCCAGACAGCATCATACCCCCTTTAACGACAACCGTAGGTGACCTGCTCGGAATTGTTTTCATTGCTCTAGCCATTATCACTACAGGTAAAATTATTGGGCTTATTTGAGCTCTAAAGCTTTAAAAAAGGGGAAGGGGAAGAGCGTTAGCAATTTTTTGGCATTTCAGTTGTTGATGTATTAAACGCTCTTCCAACCTGGTGCGCGTTTCCAGATGTAGACATGAATCAGCATCGCCCAGAGCAGCCAAAGGACCCAGTTGACGGGGTTATAGACTCCTGTGAGGAGAAAATCACCTAATAGAATCGGGGAAATAAAGAAGTATGCGTAAAGACTGATGACGCCAAGTACAACGACAATGATTGTCCGGATTATGATGTTTACAATT
>JBHLSA010000232.1:0-3561 GCA_048882025.1 Candidatus Thorarchaeota archaeon
CTGAAATGACGAAGCCAATCCCCGAGGGCACTTCCGCAGGGATTCTGATGATCTTTGGTCAGGCAGGAGGCATTGTCCTTATTCTTCTAATGAGCCTAGTTAGTGATTTGACATTCACTTTTTACTGGGCAATGATAATGCTCATTGCTCTCAACCTAGTTGCACTATTGATTTCATTATTATTCAAAGAAACTATCCAAGGTTAATTCGCCCACCTAGCCATTACCCGGAGCCAAAAAACGCTCCGGGACAAAATTTTTTAAACTAAGAATTTAACAATTGAGCTTCTATTATTTCTAAAATAGGAATTAATAGGCGCTTATACCGTTTCAATCTTCTAAGTGTGGATTGGTGAATAATGAGTCAAATTGTTTGGCGTCCATCAGAGAAATACGCTGAACGAAGCAACATTAGCGAGTTTATGAAAAAGCATAAGATATCATCTTATAATGAACTCATTAAACGGAGTATAACGGAGATTGAATGGTTTTGGAATGCAGCGCTCAAGGATCTGGGCGTAGAATGGTACAAGCCTTATACAAAAGTCTATGATGATTCGAAAGGAATTGAATGGACTGAATGGTTTGTAGGTGGAAAACTAAATATTGTCCACAACATTTTAGATAGGCATTGTAAAGCATTGGCTCCTGATAAGCGGGTTTTGATTTGGGTCAGCGAAACTGGTGAAGAAAAGTGTTTAACCTATCAAGAGCTCAATGAAGATGTTTGCCGATTAGCAAATGCGTTACGAAATAAGAAGTATGGCAAGAGAGATACGATTGCAATTGTTATGCCTATGATTCCTGAAGCAATCGTTGCTTTGTTAGCAATTTACAAGATAGGTGCGATTGCAGTTCCCATCTTCTCAGGGTTTGGATTTGACGCCATAAAGTTACGCCTAACAGATGTTGGTGCAAAAGCTGTATTCACTGCAGATGGCACAGTTCGACGTGGTCGTCAAATTCGGATTAAAGAAACAGTGGATAGGAGCGTAGAAGGGGTAGCAAGTATCAAGAATATCTTTGTGGTAAAACGGATGGGATTTGACATTCCGTGGACCACATATCGAGATATTTATTGGTCAGAGTTACTTGCTTCAGAAAGTTCAGAGAGCAGAACCGAATCGATGAGTTCTGAAGATGTTGCAATGGTGCTATACAGTTCAGGAACTACAGGAAAACCAAAAGGTACCGTCCACACACATGCAGGTACATTAGTTCAAGCAGCAAAAGAAGTCGCATACTACATTGACATCAAGCAAAAGGACATACTCTTTTGGGTAACAGATTTAGGATGGATGATGGGCCCCTGGCAAGTGATTGGAGCACAACACCAAGGTGCAACTCACTTAATTTATGAAGGAGCTGTTGATTATCCTGCGCCGGATAAATTATGGTCAATAATTGAAAAATATAAAATTTCAGTATTTGGTCTCTCTCCTACTGCTGTGCGTCATCTAATGAGAATGGGGAATCAATGGGTTGAACACCATGATCTATCCTCATTACGGATTCTTGGTTCCACAGGTGAACCATGGGATGATAAAAGCTGGTTGTGGTTCTTTGAAAAAATTGGTAATAGTAAGGTACCCATAATCAACATCTCAGGTGGCACAGAGATTTTTGGCTGTTTCTTGAGCCCGTTGCCAATTACCGAATTAAAACCTCGAACCCTTCGAGGTCCAGGTCTAGGAATGGCAGTTGACGTAGTGAATGAGTCAGGTGTAAGTATTCAGGATAAAATTGGCACACTAATTTGCCGAAAACCAGCTCCATCTATGACACGTGGGTTTTGGAAAGATCCAGATAGATATATCGAAACCTATTGGTCTACTTTTCCGGGTGTATGGTGGCACGGAGATTTAGCAATCATTGATAAAGAAGGATTCTGGTTTCTCTTAGGACGAGCAGACGACGTTGTGAAAGTCGCTGGTAAACGAGTAGGACCAGCGGAAGTTGAAACCGCAATCATTAGCCACCCATTGGTTTCTGAAGCTGCATCCATTGGAATTGCACACGCACTCAAAGGCTCTGCTCTTGTTGTCCACGTTGTATTAAAAACTGGAGCAGAAATCAGTGAGAATTTAAGAGAAGAACTTAAACAACATATTGGCACGACAATGGGTAAGCCATTCATCCCACATGATATCCGATTTGTTTCTGTTCTTCCCAAAACACGATCAGGAAAAATTATCAGAAGACTTGTTAAACAAATCTATTTAGGTAAAATGCCTTATGATCTCTCATCAGTTGAGAACCCTGAGGCAATTGATGCAATTCGAAATTCTCAATGAAATATTTTTGGTGTATCGAAACAAGTCTGCAGATCAAACATGGTCTGCATAGATCGATTATTACACTTGTGTGTATTCACTTAGAGTTTCCGTCGGTAGTGTTAAGGATAAAAGGTCTTTTATTCTCAATATTAAAATTAGAATTGATAAAAACATTGAAGGGAGTATTTCTGATTGCTATCCGAACGGGTAAAACATCTTAGAGACATTAGCGTCAACACAAAGCCCTATCTCTCCGGAGAAAGAGCAGATCTCCTAACCCGATTCTATCAAACCAACGGTGGGATTAAAAGTTCGACGCCGGTTACACGAGCCCTCGCATTCAAGTATATTCTTGAAAATAAACACATCTTCATTGATAAGGGAGAATTAATTGTGGGTGAGCGAGGACCAGCACCAAGGGCTACACCAACCTACCCTGAACTCTGTTGTCATTCCCTTCAAGATCTTGACATCCTGAATACTCGTGAACAGGCTTCCTTTACAGTTCATGATAACGTGCGACGCCTCTATAGAGAGAAAATTATTCCGTATTGGAAAGGTAAGAGCATGCGAGAACGGGTTTTCACAGCTATGACAGATGAATGGCATTCCGCATTTGAAGCAGGCCTTTTCACAGAATTTATGGAGCAACGAGCCCCGGGTCATGCGATTTTAGATAACAAAATCTATTATCGAGGTTTACTCGATTTCAAGCAGGACATCGAGAAAGCAATAGCAATATTAGATTTTCAAAAAGACTCTGAAACTGCTTGTAAGAAACAAGAACTTCTAGCCATGGTAATAACCATTGACGCTCTCATTCAATTTGCCAACCGCCATGCAGAGAAAGCCTTGGAATTAGCAAGAACAGAGAAAAATGTCCAGCGAAAAAAAGAATTAGAAAAAATCGCAGAAATCTGCTCCCATGTACCTGCTCATGCGCCAAGGAGCTTTTGGGAAGCTCTACAAATGTACTGGTTTGTACATTTAGGAGTGGTGACTGAACTAAATGTGTGGGATTCTTTTAATCCCGGACGCTTGGACCAGCACTTATTTCCATTCTATGCGAAAGAACTTGCGAATGGTACCTTAACCAAAAAGTTTGCAAAAGAGCTACTCCAATGTTTTTGGATTAAGTTCAATAACCAACCTGCTCCACCGAAAGTAGACATAACAGTTGAGCAAAGTGGAACATACCAAGACTTTGCCCTCATCAACACTGGTGGGTTAACCAAAGATGGGAAAGATGCAGTAAATGCTGTTTCATATTTACTTCTTGAAGTCTG
>JBHLSA010000233.1:0-3550 GCA_048882025.1 Candidatus Thorarchaeota archaeon
AGGCTTAGCATCAAGCCCTGCTTTGACGATTTCCAAAAGATCAGTAGCAGTTTTATTTTTGGCAAAAATGACTTCAGGTATCCCTTTACGGGTTTCTCGATGTACATCTAGTTTTGCTAGTTGAGCGACCTCGATAATATTGAAGACGCGAAGCTTGGTTTCGGCATCCTCTATTGAGTAGTCACCTCGAGCAACTTTTTCTAGAATATCTCGAATCGGGTTCATCAGACTAACCACCAGTTTCTCATAGAAGGACCGAGCATATTAAAGCTTGAAGATTTGACAACAAATAGGTGAATTTCTTCTATGGCAGATTCAAAAATTCTTGTAATTGACCCGCAGATGGCAGGAATTGCGGGTGATATGTTTGTTGCAGCTCTTTTGGATTTGGGTGCGGACATCGATACCGTAATTTCAGCCATGGAAGCAACCGTAGAGTATGTTCCCGATTGTAAGAAAGTAAAGGTTACGCCACAACGAGTTACCAGAAGTCATGTCGGAGGATTGTATCTCAATATTGAAATTGAGGAGTCATACACGACTCGTTCAGGAAAAGTCCTGATTGATGCAGTTTCATCAATAACTAATGATCTTAACCTATCTGAACCAGCAAAAATGTACGCTAATAGAGTTATAAGCCTTCTAGTTGAAAGTGAGGCTACAATTCATCACCAATCCTCAGAAAATGTGCATTTGCATGGAGCAGGCTCTGTTGATACTGTATTAGATATCATCGGGGCTGCCGTGGCATTGGAACAACTGGCCCTTGTCGATCCCGCAGTTACAAGTTATTTTGTATTACCGATTGCAGTGGGTGGAGGAACCTTTCCTAGTGGGCATGGACAACTTGCAGCCCCAGGTCCAGCTGTTACAAATATTCTTACTAAAGCGAAGTTCCTTTTCAGAGGAGGACCTCTTGACCGGGAACTTGCAACCCCCACTGGTATCTCGTTGCTTGCAGCCTTAGAACCTGTGTCAACCCAAATGTATCCACTTCTTCGACCTCGAAGTGTAGGGTATGGGGCGGGAACTGGAGAATTACCTGACATCCCCAATTTACTTAGACTCGTCATTGGAGACCCAATCTCTCCGATGCGATTGTATCAAGACCAAATTATCATCCTAGAAACTAATGTGGATGATGTCTCAGGCGAAACCCTTGGTTACATCATCGATCGGTTGATGCAATCAGGAGCGAAAGATGTCACTGTTTTGCCAACAACTACCAAAAAAAATCGACCCGGTCACTTGATTTCGGTGATCGCAGCACCTGAGCATGAAGAGATCTTAACTCACCTACTCATAGTTGAGTCCGGGAGTTTGGGTGTTCGAGTAATGAGAAGTGACCGTCATCTCCTAGCGCGTGAAACACGAATAATACAAATTAAACTTGGAAAACAAAAAGTATCTGTGCGTGTAAAAATCGCCACGGATCGAACAGGAGAGGTCCTTCAGGTCAAAGCCGAATATGAGGATGTGAAAAAGGCAGCAGAAACAACTGGTGAGCCACTTGTCGAAATTACTCGTAGAGCCGAGGCCTTAGCCCGACGTAAATTTAAATCTCAGAGAGGTTGAAGACCATGACTAAAATCAAAAAGATAGCCCTTCAGCAAAAACGTTCTCAAGCAATTAACATCTTAAAACAACTATCCAGTGTTATAGTTGCACTTTCTGGTGGAGTTGATAGTGCTGTTGTTGCAGCATTAGCCTTTGAAGCCCTGAAAGATAAGGCTATGGCAGTAACTTTTGATTCGCCACTTATCACCCCGCAAGAAATCAAAGATGCAAGAGCAATAGCTGACTCAATTGGAATCCGTCATCAGGTTCATGTCCTTGATGAACTCAAAATCGATGCAATTTCTAAAAATCCTGAAAACCGATGTTATCATTGCAAGCTTCATCGCTTTCAGCTAGCACAAGAATTAGCTAGGAAGTTGGGCTTTGAAGCAGTCGTTGATGGGTCTACAGCTAGTGATATTGGTGAACATCGACCTGGACTCCAAGCAATTGAAGAACTCAAAATTATTAGCCCCCTTCAAGAAGCAGGAATCACAAAAGAGGAAGCCCGTTGGCTAGCTCATGATTTTCAACTCCCAGTTGCAAATAAACCATCAAATAGCTGCCTTGCCACCCGAGTTCCCTATAATGAACCACTCACCAAGGAGAGACTAACCCGAATTGCAGCTGCAGAAAAAGCCATCCACGAAATCACATCCGTAGACCTGTTACGGGTTCGTGATCATGGAGTATTAGCTCGAATTGAAGTCACACGCCGGGATTTCCCACGCTTTCTTAAAAAGAACAATGCACAGAAAATAGTCAAGAAATTGATGGCGTTAGGCTACAAGTTCGTTACAATCGATCTTCAAGGCTATCGCTTTGGAAGCTTTGACGATGAACAAAAATACAAGTAATAGGATTTTGCATTTCAACAAGTTTTCGAGAGTAATTATTAGTAAAAGCTTTTCACTCTTGTCGATTGATGGAATTTCCTAATAATCACTAGAGTTATAGGCGAGACAGAAGTGGCATATGGTAAAAGTAGACAACTCAAGTCGAATTGACCCATCTTTCCCCCTTTTCTTAAATCTAAAAAAATGAGAAAAAATTACTCATTCATAATGTCAAGCCAACTAATTAAGGCAAATATTATTTTAGTTATAATAGACAATTTGATTCTTAAATGAAAAAGAGCTTCTTTTGAATAACTCTTGCTTGTTGGTGATTGGATGATTTTACCAAAAATTGGACTTATCACTCTTTCCTTGCCCCGAGAACGTATTGATATTGCTAAACAGGCGCATAAGGAATTATTTACAGCATTACAAACGCAACCGCTTGATGTAGTTTCCTACGATACCGTTGTCTTGACTATGGAAGATACAGTGCAAATTTCGGAGGATATGGTTCACAACCATGTTCAGTGCATTATTTACAATATTGGAACGTGGGTGTATGCACCAATGGTCGTTTCAGCTGTGCAAGCTACTGGCCTTCCCAGTATTGTTTATGGTTATCGGAGTCCAGCAGCATTTAGCCTCGTAGGAGCGGGAATCACTCATGGAAGCTTGGATGAACTTGGTCTTCACCATCGATTCATTTATGGCGAACCAGAAAACCCGGAAGTCCTCACAGCCATCACAAGTTATTCTCGTGCAGCAATGACCTTTGACAATCTTAGCCGAAGCAAAGCGGTTGTTATTGGTGGAAAAACCATGGGAATGGTTACAGCAGCTGTTGATTTTAGCCAAATTAAAAACATCTTTGGCACCGAAATCGAGCATGTAGATATGCTCCGTTTGTACCTTGAAGCCGAGAAGATCCCAGTTAAGAAAGTCAAAGAGAAAATGGTTTGGACAAAGAAAAACTTTGGATCCGTTAACGTGTCAGATGAAATATTGGAAAAAAGTGTACGTTTGTATTTTGCGATGAAAGATGTCATGGAAAAAGATGGATATGCATTTGGGGGATTCAAGTGCCAACCAGAATTTATCGAAAATTATGTGAGCGGGTGTTTGCCGATCTCTTGGTTAATTAATGAGGGCATCAT
>JBHLSA010000234.1:0-3549 GCA_048882025.1 Candidatus Thorarchaeota archaeon
CGACGCGGTACAAAAACAAAATAACTGGGTGGAGGTTTGACCTCCACTTTTTTCCTTTTTTAGGATTACTTTTGTAATAACAACTGCATTCGAAACAGTTTATGATGAAGGCGATATCCGCGGCGCTCACAGAATCGGGCAAGTTCTTTGTTCTCATGAAATGTGATCCGCAGGTATTCGGAGGGAGGTTCACAGAGTGGTTGAAATGCATACACATAGTCATCAAAACCATGCAAATGTAATAATTCAAAGGGGATGCATCCAGGGAAACTCGGAGTGAATCGAGTAGCCCCCACAATCTGTTGTGAGGAATCTTTCAATGTAAACATTGGTTGATCACTCTCGATGATCCGACGAATAGCAGCTAGGGGAAGTGAGGTTGGAAACAGGTTGGCAACCATTTGATGTTCGTTGGGTTGAAGGAGGTGAAGGAAGTATTGGTTTTTGGGTGTTAATGTGTTGAATGGAATAAAATAGTGCCAAGTTTCACCAATTATATGGAATCCGAACTTATTGTAGAGCAATTGTGCTTGCTTGTTGTCGACTTGAGTATAAAGTTGAATTTTAGTGATTGCTGTATCTTTCCTAAACCATTTGAGTGCAAAATCCATCAATTGTGACCCAAAGCCTTGATTTTGCCTTGATTTTTCTACAGCTATACGTCCTAAATGCCCTATTTTATCAGTAAATCGTCCCAAAATTAGGTAACCGATGAGTGTTTCATCAGTGGTTTGCATTGCAAAAAAGCCGGGTTTTTGAACACGGTGGTGAAAATAGTCTTCAGTGATTTGGTCATCTTCTACAAATACATTAATATCTAACTGGTGAAAGGCGTTCCATTCATCACTTCGCATTGGACGAATTATCGTTCTACTTTGCAAGTTTACCCCGAAGAATACTTGGTCATTTTCTACCATATTTATATTGGATGGCAGCCTGGGCCGCGGCTAGGCGTGCGATAGGTACTCGAAAAGGAGACGCACTTACATAGTTGAGCCCAACAATATGTGAGAATTCAATGGAACTCGGTTCACCAAAGTGTTCTCCACAGCCACCGATTTCAAGCTTTGGATTGGCTTTCCGACCTTTTTCGATAGCCATTTTCATGAGAATACCAACCCCATCACGGTCTAGTACCTCAAAGGGATTGTTCGGAAGGATACCCCAACCCACATATTGTCGAAGGAATTTTCCTTCAGCATCATCTCGGGAGACTCCATAGGTCATTTGTGTTAAGTCATTGGTTCCAAACGAAAAGAATTCAGCATATTTTGCTACTACATCAGCAGTGAGAGCAGCCCGGGGCGTTTCAATCATTAACCCAAACTTATACTCAAGTGAACACTTCTTTTCGTTCAACACATCTTTGGCTACTTTTTCAAGTTTTTCTCGTTCCACCATGAGTTCATTCACGTGACTGACCAACGGAATCATCACTTCGGGAAAGACTTTCACTCCTTCCTTTGCTACATTACATGCAGCTTCAAAGATGGCACGAACCTGCATTTCAGTCAATCCAGGGTAAGAAATTCCTGCACGGCACCCTCGAAGTCCCATCATGGGATTGACTTCCCACATGCTTTGGACAATGGCTAGAAGTTTCTCGGTTTCAGCAAGTTGTTTTTTCAAACTTTTCTGTTTTGTCGGAGCTGGATTACTTTCTAACTGAAGCTTTAATTGACATATTTCTTCACTCAGTTCGTCCTTCGTAGGGAGAAACTCGTGCATTGGAGGATCGATGAGGCGGACTATGACAGGTGATCCATCCATTGCCCGGAAAATACCTTCGAAATCCTCCCGTTGGAAGGGTAAGAGTTGATCCAATAGTTTTTGTCGTTCGGTTTTGTCATCCGACATTATCATCTTGACAACGATTGGACGCCGTTCTTCTTCGAAGAACATATGTTCAGTGCGACAAAGACCAATTCCCTCAGCTCCAAAGCTACGAGCGCGTGCAGCATCTTGAGGATTATCAGCATTAGTCCAAACGCCTAACTTTCGAAAATCATCAGCCCACGAAAGGAGCGTCACTAATTCACTTTCTTCATCAAAGCTGGCATCAATGGTTGGGATTTCGCCTTTGAAGACTGCACCTGTCGTTCCATCAATGGAAATATAATCGCCTTCCCGAATGACTTGATCACGCACCCGGAACGCACGGGCATCCATATCGATGGAAATCGTTTCACATCCTGCAACACAAGCCTTTCCCCAGCCACGAGCAACAACCGCCGCATGAGATGTCATTCCTCCCCGTTGGGTAAGAATTCCTTGTGCAGCAATCATTCCATGGACATCGTCAGGATTGGTCTCAGGTCGAACCAAGATTATTTTTTCGCCTGCCTCACCACGTTTAGAAGCAGTATCTGCATCAAAAATTACTTTTCCAAAAGCAGCGCCTGGAGAAGCATTGAGTCCCGTAGCAAGTAGTTTCCCCTCAGCTTTTGCTTTTTCAACTTCCAGTGGATCAAACCGTGGATGAAGAAACTGATCGATTTGATTGGGATTAACTCGAAGAAGGGCATCTTTTTTCTTAATGAGACCTTCGTTTACCATATCCACCGCAATTTTGACTGCAGCGAAAGCAGTACGTTTGCCGGTTCGTGTTTGCAGCATCCAAAGTTTTTCTCGTTCAATGGTAAACTCCATGTCCTGCATATCTCGATAATGGCGTTCAAGTCGATCTGAGATTTTGATAAACTCTTTATAGATTTTAGGCATTTCTTTTCCGAGTTGTATAATGGGTTGGGGAGTTCTAATACCTGCAACAACATCTTCGCCTTGTGCATTAAGCAGATATTCACCCCAGACCTGTTTTTCACCTGTGGCAGGATTGCGAGTGAAGGCTACACCAGTGCCACTACTCTCACCCATATTTCCAAACACCATAGTCTGAACATTTACTGCTGTCCCCCAATCATGGGGAAGACCTTCAGCATTTCGATAAGATGTAGCTGGTGGTCCAAACCAAGAATTGAACACCGCTGCGATAGCCTGACGGATTTGTTCAAGAGGTTCATCAGGAAATTTCTCACCCAATTCCGCATGGTATAAGGCTTTGAATTCATGCACAACTTCCTTAAGCATCGATACAGTTAGATCTGTATCGCGTCCCCCCTTAGTTTCAGCTTTGTACTTGTCTAGAATGGCTTCGAATTTATGGCGATCGATTTCCTTGACAATATTGCCAAACATTTGGATTAACCGTCGATAGGCATCCCAGGCAACTCGCTCGTTACCTGTGAGCTCAGCAAACCCTTTCAATACTTTGGGGTTCATCCCAATATTTAGCACACTATCCATCATTCCAGGCATGGATACGCGTGCCCCTGATCTAGCTGAAACCAAGAGAGGGTTACTCGGATCACCAAGTTTCTTTCCAGTTTTCATTTCCAGTGTTTTGAGAGCCTCAAGAACCTGTGTCCACATGCCCTCTGGAAATTGCTTATTATTAACAAAATATGCATTACATGCTTCTGTAGTAATTGTAAATCCTGGAGGAACAGGTAGTCCTGCATTGGTCATTTCAGCGATATTAGCCCCTTTTCC
>JBHLSA010000235.1:0-3548 GCA_048882025.1 Candidatus Thorarchaeota archaeon
CGTTTTTTAGATTACGACAAGAATTGAAAGTCAAAGATATTTATACAGTCTTCATGAATTTTTGGCAAAATATTTCTGGCTTTGCCAACAGAAAGTACTAATAAATATCTGGACCCAACGGTGATGAAACGTGGATTTTTATGATGTTCTTGAGAAAAGACGGAGTATCCGAGACTTTCAGCCCAAACCGGTGGAAGAGGAGAAACTTCTAAGAGTCATAGATGCTGGGTTGAAGGCTCCAACGCATAATCATCAAAGAGAATGGGAATTCATTCTTTTAAGGAATATTGAAGGAAGGAAAGAAATTCTCAAGGTGGAGCCGAGTTCGCATAATTTTTCAAGCGAAGAGATCAACGAATGGACTGAGGGTGTGACGGATCAGTTAGAGAAAGAGATGTATCTAAAGGCCTTGCCAATCCAGAAAAGAATGTTACTGAGTGCGCCTGAAGTCCTTATCATCTGTTTCAAAATGAGAAAATCGCTCGAGAATTGTAAAACACTTTTCGACTTGAATAGTTTCGCGTCGGTGTGGTGTTGCATTGAAAATATTTTGTTAGCAATGGCGGCAGAGGGTTTGTATGGTGTGACCAAGATACCCTATGATACTGTTGGCCTCAAAAAAGCACTGAATATTCCCAAGGAATACGAAGTTGCTGCTATAATCCCAATCGGGTACCCAGGGAAACACGTTATAAAACAAAAACCGGTTGCACCACGACAGAAGATGCATTATGAAAGATGGGGAGAAACAAGGGAAGCCCAGAAGACACTATAGGGATTCGCAGTTTTTCAGAGCTTAATTTGTATCCTATTTCATCATATTTTTATAATTGTAGAGATGAATTTTCTCAATTCCTGAGAGTGTTTTAGCCATTCGCAATACATAATGTCCGTATCTTAAGAATGGTTGTCTTAAAGATGATCTTCATGGAGGTTGATAGATTATGAAAGTCACTTATCGTCATTATGAACCAGAACAGAACTTGGAAGAAATCAGGGCAAAGATTTACACCACGGCTTCAGGCCTTCCCGCAACCGCGGATCAAATCAGAGTACAAGCCCTGAATAGTGATCCAAAACTGATGCGTTTTGCGTTTACTGAAAAAGAGGAACCACTCGCGTACATCTCAGCAAGTGGCTCTGATTCACAACCGTGGACGATTGGTATGGGTTATCCTTGGTCTTTACCCGAATGCCCCTCTAGTGTCCAGGAGAAACTCTTCAAGGACCTCATTAGCTACATCAAAGGCAATGACAAAATTCAAGAAATCACTACCGGAGTGGTTTGGTCTTCAAAGATTGCTGATGAACAAATTCGGTTTTTCAAGAAAAAAGGCTTTACCGAAAAGGAAAGGGTGTTCTTCTATTCTCTTGACTATGATGTCACCGAGGTAGGTAAGTGGAAACTAACCAAAGATATTCGCGCCTTTAGTAGTCGAGTGGCCACGAGTGAAGATGTTAATCGGCTCATTGAAGTCTGTCAGTCTGATCCCAACGTACGTAATGCCTTCCCAACCCCAGAAGCGTGGAAGAGCTACTTCGAAGACAGAGTGCTTAAAGACGGCCACGCAGTAATGGTTTTCAAGGAAAACCAAGTGGTTGCCGCAACCGCTCCCCTCAGGTTTAAACCAGACGGGATTTTCCTGAGAGGAAAAGAAGAACGCACTATAATGAGATTCCGCGCCGTCAGACCAGGCTTTCAACACGTTTGGAAAAGACTGCTAAAAGAACTCGCCAAGGAAATCGTAGCTGCAGGATGGACCGATCTTCCACTAAGAGAAGATATTTTCTTCTCTACAAATTCATTAACTGCAACTCTTTTGGCTGAACAACATCCAGATATCGAAGAAGCCCAACTAACACTATCCTACCAACCTCAATCCTAAACCACTCAGCGACACATTGTTTTAGTGCAGCTTTCACGATGAACAAAATTGTGGATTCATCATCATCCTGATGAACTTCTTTCACCAATGAAGGTGTGAAACAAATCATCTTTCAAAGCATTAGTTAGGAATTGCACTTATTTCTTCGAAATTAGGGAGAATAGCACAGTACCTCTGTTCTCCTTTTGCTGAGCAGTTCGGAGCTAAAGATATTTGATAAATTACCTTCATTTTGTTGCAATGAAACCTGCGTGTTGCCTCATTAAGAAATACATTGTGAATGTATGGTGGATTTAACTAACTGAATTCAAATTAAGAATTAGACATGTTCTCTATCGGATAATTCAGTTGCAGTCGGATTTGGAGGTTCAATCACTTCTTGTGTGGTAGTTGTGAAGAAATTTCGACCTAGATGGAGGAGAGGACGAAACTCTTTCATGTTATAAACTTCAGTAAAACTCCCTACAGTTGCATAGGCTGCGATAACTCGACCAACAACTAAATCATTGTGTCCGGTTTCCAAGGTTTTTTGAATCTGACATTCAATATGGGCAATACACTCCTTGATAATAGGGGCTTGCACCTTTTGGGCTGGAATCAGGGTCAACCCCGCTTCTTTGAATTTATCAACATGGCGACCACTACGGCGACCACAAAAAAGGACTTGCGGCGCGAGATCAAAAGAAGGGATATTAATCACAAATTCCTCACTTTCCGTAATTAGCTCATGAGAATAGGAGGCTTTGGCCAACATCATTGCCACTAATGGAGGATTCGAACTCGCCGGCATTATCCAAGATACCGCCATGATATTTTTCCTTTCATCCTTCCCCTGGCTACTTACTAGTACAGTAATTCCGGGATGAAGAAGATAACAGAAGTGCTGAAACGAAACAGCGGTTTTATCCAACATTATTTGTCACCTTATTGCCACCGTAAAGTTGACCTAATCTAATAATAATTTCTTTAGCTTCTTAGAAAAAACTGCGCACGATATGAAACAAATCATCTTTCAAAGCATTAGTTAGGAATTGCACTTATGTCTTCGACACTCACGCACAGCGATGTATAACACACCCGAAAACAGCTTGCAGCACTTAAAAAGCATCAGTTTGCTCCAAGAGTTACAACATGAGTTTGTTACTTTTATGACCTCTTTATCTTCTGTTCATGAAAAAACGGGTGACTGTTGACCATGCTGTCAAATCTGAATCGAAGTTCAGCATTCAGCTACGGGGCAGAGATTTCCCTGCAGCCTTCCTGATCTTATTACCTTAGAACAGAGGTTTTCTATCTTATTAGAACATGTACCACGAATTGGTGCTAAACCTTCAAGGACACTATTACTCGATGAGTCCTAATTCCCGCAGGTGATCTGCAAGAAGGTAGATGGACTTCTTCGTAATGGATTCTTTATTCGTGCCAGCACACACAATTCGACCACTACTAAAGAGGAGAAAAACAGCCTTTGGTGTCTTCATCCGGTAGATGAGCCCGGGAAAAACTTCGGGTTCGTAAAGACAGCGTTCCAGCGTCATTTGCGCCAGGTCCAAATCGATGCGGCTGTGAAGGTCACCACTGGCCACAATATTCTGTATGGTGATTTTTGGTTTGCCAGCGACGGTAATGCCAACCCGTCGAATCACATTAATGACTTTTTCA
>JBHLSA010000236.1:0-3511 GCA_048882025.1 Candidatus Thorarchaeota archaeon
CAATGGTGCAGAAGGCATTCAGGGTTTCTTGCTTATCCGTAATGGATATCTCTTGTATGAAGGGTACGCACCATTGATATGATTCCAGAGTTCGTTCAAAACCGTCGAATTCATACCTTGTGCCTCAGGGGGCAGGGTGCGCCAACCCAATGTTGGCCAGTAATCACGGATTGAAATCGAGCTCGAAAGAGTTGGACTTGCAGGTAGGATAACTGTAATGGTCAGAACAAAGGAAACCAGCAGCATCAGCCAGGTCTTGTTCTTAGGCATTTGTACACCCTCTAAAAAGAGGATGCAACGAAAGGTGCAGTGGTTTTTTTATTATTGCAAACCGGCAAGTACGGTTTCTGTCATCCCATCGGAAAAAGTGGTACGAATAATTAACCATCGAATTCAGTTTTCAGCCTTCAGATATGTAGGAATTACTTCGCTGAAGAATCGGATTGCATCATTCCCATGAGATTGCCTTCGGTGTCCTTGAAATATTGGAAGTAACCCACTCGTGGAATGGTAATTAAATCTCCAACCAGTTGCCCACCGTTCTCGAGCACAAGTTTCGAGTATTTTTGCACGTTGTTAACGCCAATCACATTAACAGGAGTACTTTCAGGAAATTCGTCACGTTTTCCAAACGACCCATTAATCCCTGGTTCTGAGTCTTTACCCGTAATCAGGAACCAGTGATCAATTGGTCCTGGCCATTTTTCTACCTTCCAACCAAATACAACTTGATAGAAGGTAGATATTCGATTTACATCATCTGCAGGAAGTTCAAAATCTATAACACGAGGCATATTTCAACCCAAGCACTAATTGATGGGAAACGTCAGTTGCTTTTTCATTTTGTGTTTATCGGTTCCGGAAAAAAGCTTAAAACACAATCAGGTGTCAGTTCCTTACTTCTCTGGAACCTTACCAACGGCTGATATATAGACGGTAAACTCATCTTTTCCGTCTACACCGATGAGTTGATCAATAGCAATTTGATCATAGGCTGCGATTGCACAGGTTCCTGCACCAACGGCTTCACAAGCTAAGTAGAGATTCTGGCAAATATGACCTGCCTCTATGGCGATACCTTTGTGGGCTGCAACACTGTAACGCCACTCTATGCGATAGGGAATTACTGCCCAAACAAAAACTACGGCCGCTCGACCTGCGAACCTTTGGTCATGACAACTTTTAGTAATTTTTTCAGGTAAATCTGGCTGAGCAGTATCTTCAGGATAGAGTTTGTGCTGCAATGCGAGATATCGATAAATACCTGGCTGTAGACCTTCAACATTATTGACGATGAGATAGGTTTCAAATGGGTGACGAGAACCCCCGGAGGGTACAGTTCGTTTAGTGGTTTCGATTTTCCCATGCCGATGATCCACCGCGACTTCATGCACGCCTTGTGTAACCTAGAGCAAGACAGAAAGCGCTTCTAACGATAAAGGCTCCTTGGTGAAGCCTCGACGGCTTTTCCGACGATTAATGGCATCAAGTAAAAGAATTGAGTCCAAGCTAAAATCTTTGGGCGCAATGAGATTGATCAACATTGCACTCTCCGGATGTGGTTTTTGGAAGGGGGGAGGAGGGACATTCTTTTGCTGGTCTGGGATGACATCGGGGGTTTGATTCCAGTCATGGGCTTTGAGAAATTTCCGACCATCTTCCATCATTATTATTACCAACTTAGGCAATGGGTGTTTAGTCTCTTAAGTTAAGTTTTTGCTGGGTGAGGGCTAAGTCTGCTCTCAGAAAGCGGTCAAGCAACGGAAGCATAAATAGGCGGTTAGTAATGCTACATGATTAGGTATTGTAGTCATCTTAATTGTCCAGAAACTCTTTGAACTCATCTTCGGTGTCAAATGGGATCGGTTCCCCATCAAAACCGCGAAAAACTACATTCTTAGACAGGCACATACAGCCCTTTCACAAGAAGAATACCTGATCTTCAAGCTTTGGATAGACGGCCCTCAACAACAGCAAATCGCCGACCAATTCAAAAAAAGTATTGGCTACATCAACACTCGGCTCCACCGGATTCGTGAGGGTTCAATGGGCTTCTGGTTTGAAGACTTTGTGAAAGGCGAGGGGAAACGATCCGGTCATGGGGAACCCGATCTCATTGCCGAAGATGGAGTACCTGTGAATCTAAGATGTGTTGGCGATAAAGGAACCACCAAAATCAAACGGGATAAACTTCAACCCGAAATCACATACGCGAAGGCCAAGAATACCAAAGTTCGTATTCGCGTCTACAACATCATTCACAACCGAGAACAAATCTTTGAGTTTCAGCATTTGGAGATTCCGATAGAAATCAAAGTTGATTGGTAACCTCGAAAACTTTCACAAAATTATTTTTCGCAAACCCTAAGATAAACGCCATGAAGAAATCACTCAAAAAAGGGAGAAGATAGACGACAATCCCGCCGTCTATCTGATGAGTTGCTAGTCATTATAGCGCCCCAGGTTATCTTCGATGTCATCCTGATGGTTAGCAGAAAACCGATGACTGTAGGGTAAGAATTGGCAGTAATAATAATCCATTACGTCCATTACTTCACCGTAAGTGTCGCCCCAGACGCCATAGCAATGCCCGGCTTCGTGCATGAGGATGGTTTGGTCTCCTCGGATCGGTCCCCAAAGCCAGTGATAATAGCTCCAAGAATAAATTCCAGCGATATACCAGGTATTAATGTAAAGCACGTTGTCAAGTATGTAAGCAGCACCCACATAACCATTATTTGGCGTATTAGTAAATAAGACGCAGAGATCAAAATAACTTCCATGCCCTAACGTATCGCCAGCTGGAAGATGTGCGCCTCTATCCCGCTGTGTGCCAATTGGCCAACGATAAGAAGACCATCCAGTTACCTCGTAAGGCCATCGCTGCAACATCAGTGCTACATTCGGATAATAATTGGCTCCATTAGAATCATAAACTGTCCATTTGCCATCAGCGTATTTTCTGGTTACAAAGTTTATGTTCCAGTACTGACCGAACCCATAATCCAGAGCTTTCTCTGCAACATCGGGGAAGTAATATGCAGGATTTAAGTTCTTTATGTCTGCCCAATTATATGCCCGATTATCATAAACTATCATGACATCAACATAGATAATGCTAGTTGGACTCTGACTGCTTTGAGCTCTAAAGTCTACCATAACCTCGTTGTCTTCTAGAAGTATGCGCAGTTGGTCGCTGAGTTCGCCAATTATATTGGATTCTGAATCATAGGTCGTATTATTAGCTATGGGTAGAAAGTTCACAAAGGTTGAAAAAACAATGCACACTAGTATAGCAGTTATAATTCTTCTATTCAATTTGCTTTTCACCATTCCAACTCACACTTCCTAAGAAGTGCATGATTACAAAGATGACCGTTCTAAATATAATTTTCGTTAGCCTATTTACCACATTGCAGTGGTGATTTTCAGTTATCTTAAAATTATAATGCGATTATTTAGTCTGAGTACAGCTACCAAGGTATTTCTTTACGGTCTCTAAAAAACTTAC
>JBHLSA010000237.1:0-3494 GCA_048882025.1 Candidatus Thorarchaeota archaeon
GTTAGCCTCACAACGAGCCACTGGTTTTGTATCAGGACAAATCGCAGAAAATTTAAGTGGAATTCATGTTGCTAAATCCTTTAATCGTGAAGATGAAACTGCTGGTACTCTGAGTGAACTGAATCAGGAAGCCTATCGACATGGTTTCCGATTTATGATGCTAATGACGCTTATGCAACCCCTAGTACGAGCTACTGGAGTAATTGCCATTGCAGCTGTACTCTTTGTTGCAGGTAGCTTAGCTATAGGAACAGCACCAATTCTTACAATTGGTGAAGTCTTTCTTGGTACAATCTTAATTCAGCGATTCTTATGGCCTCTTCTCAGTTTAAGCATGATGGCCACTCAATTCCAAGCGTCGATGGCATCAATGGACCGCCTTAGAGACATACTTGATGCAGTGCCGGCCATTCAAGATAGCCCTACTGCAACCTCCATCGACCTACAAAGTGATGGTATCACCTTTGATAGGGTTACATTCAGTTATGTGGATGGCAGTGATGTTCTAAAACAAGCCAGTTTCAAGGTGAATCCAGGCGAAATGGTTGCAATTGTTGGTCACACAGGGGCAGGAAAGACAACGATTGCGGCGCTCATTAACCGATTCTACGATCCACAGAAGGGAAGGATTCTCATTGGGGATCAAGACATCCGAGATGTAACGATGGAATCGCTTCATGATACAGTTGCATTGATTTCGCAAGAGCCCTATCTCTTTGACGATTCAGTTCTTGAAAATATCCGGTACGGTCGCCCTAATGCTACCGACGCCGAAATCTATGATCTTAGTCGGCTCATAGGAGCACACGCCTTCATTGAAGTCCTCCCACAAGGGTACAATACAATGCTAACTGAAGGTGGCAAGAATCTGAGTGTTGGACAAGTGCAAATGATTTCGATTGCCCGCACCATGCTTGCCAATCCAAAAATTCTCATTTTAGATGAGGCCACGAGCCGATTAGACGCTTATTCTGAATCATTAGTCCAAGCAGCTCAGGAGAAACTATTTGCTGATCGAACAACTGTGGTAATAGCCCACCGATTAACCACGATTGCTAATGCGTCACGAGTGCTTGTATTTGAAAATGGCGAACTTGTTGAGCAAGGAACCCATGGAGAATTACTCGAGCTAGGTGGACGGTACAAAGCGCTATATGATACCTATTATGCACATCAGTCTGTTGAAGAAATCTCAGAAGAAACTCTCAAGACTGCACAAGAGGAACTAGCAAAGACTCCTGAACAATCAAGAAATCCGTTAGAAAGCCATTCTGATAGCCCAAAGGATTAGCCAGAGAGTAGTCTAGCCCTATACTGGATTTTCTATAAATTTTCGAACTTGAACTAGGTGTATTCAGCTAGGAGCAGCCTAACTGGCAAGAGATTTTCAGCAAATTGGTAAATGGTTAGTGGGTGTACTGTCGAACTAGCCATTGCCCAAGGCTGGAAATGATGACGCTTACTCCGATGAAGACGATTAAATAACCTGTGAACACTGTTAAATTGTAAGACAGCGTTAAGTTATATGCTGCCCAAGTTACACCGGCGCTCATAACGATTCCACCAATCGTTTCAATTTGCCGACGATAGGAATCTTTGAAAATCACTCGTAAAATTAGTACCACGATATTGATGACTAATGTTCCAATAAAGAACAAGTAGATTGCATTGTAGACGATTATATGATTGGCTGGATTTTGTGGAGTCCACCACCAAAATTGGGGAAATAGTTCTGACCAAGCAAAATCAGTGAAAAAGTTGACTATGTGGGCGAATATGTTCGGGATTGTGACGAAGATTATTGCGAGTAGAATGATAATTAAACCTACAGTCACGCCACCCAGAATATCTGGACCTTCTTTTGTGCTTGTTCCCATATTCACAACCTCCAGTGTTTAACTGGTTACCTCCCGTTGGATAATACGCTTGCGACGAACTGAGTTCAGTGCACAGATGATAATCAACACACCAACTACAAGTCCAACGATAGGGCCGATTATAATCCACGTTGGAATTCCATAGACCAACGAGAATCCGAGGGCAATGATAACGATACCAAAGAGAATACCGCAGATAGCGCCTCCACCGGTGACTCCAAAGCATTCCTCTTCTGCTCTTCCACCGTATTTTTCACGCCACGGTCGTTTGACCGGAGCTAAAGGCGCACCACACTTTTTGCAAAAGTCTGCAACATCAGGGTTTTCAGTACCGCACTTCTGGCAATAAACCATGAGGAACACCTCACTAAGCAGTAGTAACCTTTCTCTTCTTAAGATTTTGGGGATAACACAATAATCAATGAAAAGAAAAACTCGTGAAAGAGAAGTTTTTATTAGGCTAATACACAAGCAACTAATAGTGGGGAATCGGAAAAACAACCCAGCTGGAGTGGCAAATATTTAGACGCTTCCTCTCCCCTAGAAACCATTCCCTCTCCCCTCCAATTGTGTCCTTTTTGGAAGTGTCTAGATTGCTATAACTCCACCCCCCCATTTCTTCTATTGGTACATCTTCTAAAGAGGAGTAAAAAGCACAAAACATTAAAACTTCCAAAAACGGAGAACGCAAGACGAGTACATGGAATGTGAACCCGTGAAGATCCTCTTTATAGAGCCACCCAAGCAACCTTGGTTTATCATGGGAGAGTATATGCCACCCCCCTTTGGGCTATTATGTTTAGCAGCCTATCTTGAGGCTCATTTTCCAGAATTAGAAATTGAGGTGATGGACTGTCAGGCAGAAGATGCGGATTGGAATGATGTTGTAAAACGTATTGCCAGCTATCAGCCTGATGTTGTTGCACCTAGTACTCTATCGTCTTGTAACGCAGATATTACCCTGCAAACGGTTAGTATAGCCAAGAATGTTGATGCAAGTATTACCACTGTTGTTGGTGGGCAACACTTCTCTGTACTAGCACAAGAAGCATTAGAAGAGAATCGATTCCTTGATTTTGTTGTTCGTGGAGAAGGCGAAACCACTCTGTTAGAACTGGTACGAGTTCTTGAGTCAGGAAAATCCCCGAAGAGAGTAAAGGGATTAGCGCTTCGTGAAGGGAATGAAGTGATTCTCACACCAGCACGTCCTCAATTGAAGAATTTGGACACACTTCCCTTCCCTGGATATCATTTTGTACGGGAACATATGTCCAAGTATACCTTCCCAGCGGGAAAGAATTTGCCATACGCATTGGTGGAGGGGAGCCGGGGTTGTTCACATTCTTGTTCTTTTTGTACTCAATGGCGGTATTGGGGGAACTGTCGGCGTAAGTCACCAAAACGCGTTGCAGATGAGTTTGAATATCTTTACGATGAATTTGGGAGCCGATTTCTTTGGTTGACAGATGATTATATTCGGCTCGATGCATGGATGGATGAATTATGTGATGAACTTATCAAAAGAAAGATAAACAAGAATTTAATGTGGTTCTTTCAAACGCGTGTTGATGAAATAATTTCAGGGAAAGAACTCCTTCCAAAACTGCGAAAAAATGG
>JBHLSA010000238.1:0-3490 GCA_048882025.1 Candidatus Thorarchaeota archaeon
ACGGGTCGTGTCATATCCACTGCACCATGGGCACTATTGGTTTGGATAAACCCTGAAAACATTAGACATTTTAGAATCCCACTTCTGGTACTACATCTAGGAGGAAGAATTCATCATCTGTAATCTTGGGATCCAATTCACCGAATGAGACACCAGGACTCAACCTGGTGGGTTCAGGAGCTTTGCGAATTAAGACGAATTCAGGGCGTTGGTCACCTATCTTTGCCTTAGCCCAATCATCAATATTAACGCCTTCATCACGCGCTTGAGTTACAAGTGTACGAATGACTTCTTCGACTCGTGTTTCTTCGTCAATTCCAATTCGGAATTCTTTTTGACGAGGCTCAACGTCTACGATGATTGAGCGCCAAAAACCTTCTTCACCACTCATAGCAAATCACCTATCACGAGAGGGTTGTATCACCCACTTTAATTTTTCTCGACACTTAGCCGTCTTCTAGCCGTGCTTTAATTGAGAAAGGTAAAATGTCGGCTTAAATATTCAAATCAATGGCGCCTTGTCCTTCCTTTTAGTGAAAATTTAAGAGTCATGGACGATTCTGAGCTAGTGTACTTAATAACTGAATGAAGTGGCATCCTCAATATACAAGCCTGCGGGAGTCCAGTTGAAAGAATGACTACTAGACACACGGCACCCCCTTTCACAAACCAGTTACTGTTTCGGACTATTCGTCTAGTGAACTTTGTCATTCATCGCAATACGGTAATCAAGTTAGATACATCACCAATCGTACTCATCACAGGATCAAACGGTAGTGGTAAAACCCTCATACTTGACGCTTTATTATATGCAATTGGAGTTGATTCACGCCGTGCACAACGACAACGGCACAGCGCCTTTATTGGACCTTTTGAAAAATTTGCTGAAGTAATACTGGAACTGAATAACTTTCAGCTGAATGGTCGACGGGTGCTTCGTAGTGCTGACGAAGCAATCAATAGGGTACTTAATCAAGATGTTGTGGCCATTCGTCTTCGCATTCATCCAAGTAATCGGGTTTCCTATTGGCTAAATGATCAGCGGGCTTTGAATGGCCAAAAAATTACTCGAAAGGATATTCGAAAACTCTTTCAAGGTGCTGGCTTATTTGGTGATTCACCATTAGCAGTTACTGAAGCAGAAACCTTAGATCATTTTGCTTCACAATCCCCCCGTCGAAAATTCGAAACTCTCCTCAACGAAACCGGTCTTCGCAATTGGATGGAAAAACTCGAAGATGCGCGTCTTCTGGTTCTTCAAGCAAAAGCGAATGTCAAACCTTTGCAGTATCGGATTCGTCACGAAGAACAAAGGCTGCAAGTTCTAAAAGCTGCATATGAAGCCTTTCAACAAAAACAACAACTACAAGACCGACTCAAAGACCTTGATGCTGAAGCTGCATGGGCTGAGGTCATATACCGCGAGCAACTAGCTGAACAGCTGCAATCACAAATTACTGCACTTGAAATTCAAATTGATACCGAAAGGGAAAAGTTAGCAAAAACGGATGCTCGAAAAACAGAGCTTATCTCCAAAAGGGAATCAGTTCAAACTCGAATTGACAAACTTCACTCAACAATGGATTCCTTAAGAGACCAGCAAATGCAAACACAAGGCCATCAACGGGGACTAGAGAATGAATTAGCCACCCTGAATACTCAAATTACGAAGCATTCTAAATCCAAACGTCAAAAGCCATTCAAAACAAAGGAAGAAACTCTACAAAAAGAACTTGAGGACTTAGTGAAAGAAAGAGACCAGCTGGATGAGACATTAGAAGTGCTTCGACAAGATATTACATCTAAAGAAGAAGACTTGTTTACTGAACCACAACGGTACCCCCGATTTGAAGAAGCCATCTTGCTAGCCTGCCAACGTTACCGCCACGAATTGGACAACCTCGCACTCTCCGATGCTGTGATAGGGCCCTTGTTTACACTAATTCAGGTGAAACCTGAGTTCTATAAACACGAAACCGCTGTAAAGCTAGCATTAGGACGGTATACGTATGCCTTCATTGCATTGAATAGAACGGCGTTCAATGAAGCCAAAACATTATTCGATCGACTGTGGCCACAAGATAAACCGGATTTAGTAGTTGCTAGGACAAACCCAACTACTGCATTAACCAAGGTTCGTCCTGAAGTGAAATCACCGGTACTGGGGTGGGCGGCTGATCTTATCGAAGGGGATGTGTATGCACTGAGTTTTCTAAACCGTGTGGTGAATACTGCAGTTGCTGAAGAGGGTGCAGATCCAAATGAACTCGTTGATGCCGCCCAAGAATTGAATGGTAATATTATCACAAGTGAAGGTTCCAGTTTTTACCTGCGGATAGGTGCCTTTTCCCGTCCTCCACGCCCTGTCACTGTTAGTTTAGGAATTTCTATACACGAATTGGGTTTAATCCAAGATAGCGTCGACATTCGTCACCAGCTCCGCGAATCACGAGAACAAGAAGCTCGACTCATGCAAGATCGCATGCGATTAAATTCTGAAATCAGTCAACTCCGGTCACGTTTACAAGACCTACGATACGAACAACGATCCACACTTACTCAGGAGGATCGCGCCTTGGTACTTGAGGATCTAGAACAAAGAAAAAGTAACATTGAGCAACAGATACTCGAACTGGAAACTCAAAACGATGCTTTAGGACAGGAGTACCAAGAGTGTCTTGCAGAGTTTTCCCCTTCAAGCTCGCGTCTACAAAAGATCAATACGCAATTACAGAACCTAGAGCATCGACGTGCTCGGCACACTACTGAAATCGACCGAATCAGTAAGGAGTTATGTCAACGTGAGGATGAATATGAGCACCTAATGCTCCAAATTAAAGATTTCAGAAAATCCGCTAGTGCCTTCGGAGATCGTCCTAAAGCCGTACGTGCCCCCTCTTCTGTGCGAGATGAACAAATCCAAATTCAAGCGATGATTGATACAATCACAGCAACATCTGAAGACCATCAGGCGTTCGAGGAACAAGAAAAGGTTGTCAAGCAATTACATGAATACCTCGACCAACGTCAACTCCATCTAGAAAATTTAATGACTGATGTTGATCGACGATTAACCGAATGGCGTCATCAACTTGAAATCACCATCGAGACTCTAAATCATCGAATGAATCAATTGCTCAGTCATTTCTTGAAACAAGTCAAGCTTATCGTCCGGTACCCAGACGAACCAAGCCGGGCTGAACTCCACCTCCAACTAGCTATAAATCGAAGAGGTGATTGGCGTACCTACCAAGAAATGTCTGGTGGCGAAAGAGTCCTAGCAACTCAAACCTTTATTCTCGCGCTTCACACACTCGCTAAGAGCCCTCTACATATTATCGACGAATTTACTCAACGTCTTGATGAAGCCAGTCGAGCCGCTGTACTTAGTGTGGTTCAACGCACCATAGACCTGACTCAGAATAACACAGAGATTCCTCCACAGTTTTTATTAATGGCTCCTTCAACTGTGGGACTTCAAATTCCCGAT
>JBHLSA010000239.1:0-3486 GCA_048882025.1 Candidatus Thorarchaeota archaeon
TCAAGTAAATGATTTTGTTTTTTCGAAAATAAAGCATGCCGACGCTTGATAACTTGATACCATTGATCGAACTCAATGGCAAGCTCATCAACCTTTAAGTCTAAGCCAGGAAAAAGCTCTAACTGAATCTCAGCCGGTGCAGCTAAGGCTTGAAGAGACCACTTAAACCTCATCATAGAATAATCCACAAGTCCGTCCTCCAACGGTGAGATTTACAGGTGGATAATTGGCATTTGACCCAATGTATCGTCCGAATCGGAACTCCAGAGTTTACAGGTCGTTACCCTTTATTATCCTAGCGGTAACGAAATCAACGACCAATTTATAGGAGACGTGAGAAAATAGATTGAATAGTGGAGTTTTAGTTCGGAATTTGCTATAGCTTTTTAGGGCTAACTTTGGGTGCGATTTTTCGATTTGATATTACTGAAATCTTTAATTGAGAAAAAACTATAGGGAAATCTCTTCAGTCAATATTCGGAGTCATCAATATGTCTCGTAGAGATGTACACATGGACAAACCAGAGGTTCCACTGTCAGTCCATCGCGTTGGAGTTATTGGAATCCGTGTACCAATCCAATTCATTTTCTTTGAAGAACAACCTGCAATTGTGGTTCCTACCTTTGATGTTTATGTGGATTTGCCGTCGTATCAAAAAGGAATTCACCCTTCGCGTAGCTATGAAGCTACTGTGGAGATAGTTAGTAAACACGCAGAAAAGCTCCACCGGTTAGAAGATCTTTGTGCAGATATTGCGCTTGAACAACTGCAAAGACATGATTATGCTACTGAAGCAGAAGTGCACGCTGCAGCAGATGTTGTTTTTGCGCGAACCACGCCTAAAACGAAAATCCGTACTTATGAAGCTTGCACAATGAAAGCCCGTGCGATAGCTAAACGCTGGTCTAAAGAGAAGATCACTTTTCGCCGATGGATTGGGATCACAGTCAACGGAATTACAGCATGTCCTTGTGCACAAGAAATGCTGCGCGATGAAGTAGAAACTGCTCTTGCAACCGATTACAAACTTGCTGAAGACCAAGCTAGAACTATTGCTGATGAGCTACCAATTGGTAGCCATATGCAACGAAGCTATGGATCTGTTATTGTTGAACTCCCAGGCGACCTTTACATTGATGTGCTTCAATTAGTGGGTGTTGTCGAGAAGTCGATGAGTGCCAGTTCCTTTGAATTGCTTAAACGCCCAGATGAAGCCAGCGTAGTTCGAAGTGCGCTGGATAATCCCAAATTTGTAGAAGATGCGATTCGTCAAATGATAAAAAATGTTGTAGAATCCTTTCCAGAGTTACCTGATGAGATGGAACTCTCCTTCAGCCAGCGTAATGAAGAATGCATTCATCGTCATGATCTTGTTGCAGAAGTAACCATTACTATGGGTGAAGCCCGACAACAAATCATCGAAAACAGTGAACCAAACAGATAAACCTGAAGCATCCTACCGTATTCATAGTCTGTTTACTCAACACCTGGTGAAACCTGTGAGCCCAATTGATTTGAAAGACTGGTGGCCCAGATATGGTGCTATTGTTGAACAATTCAACTACAGTATGAAGACTGATCAGGAAGCAACGGATCTCCTCAGCGGATATATTATGAAAGTGGCTATGCCCCTTGAAAAAGCAGAAGAAATCGTGCGAGGAAAACACGTTGTGATTTGCGGGGCTGGTCCATCTATTCACGACAATCTTATCGACATGATGGACAATGGGCTCTTAGATAACACAGTCATTTTTGCTGCAGATGGAGCTACAACCGCATGCTTGGAGCTTGATGTAGTTCCCCACTTCATTTTGACCGATTTAGATGGACGTATAGAGGATATCGAACAAGCACATCAGCAGGGTACTGTTGTCATCATCCATGCCCATGGCGATAATATCCCTAAACTAAAAAGTTGGGTGCCTCGATTGTTACAAGGACGTTTAATTATGGGTTCCACTCAAATTCGTCCACGTCCAGATGTACACAATCTGGGTGGCTTCACTGATGGTGATCGTTGTGTTTTCTGGGCTGAAGGGTTATATGCTAAGAAAATTGCCCTGCTTGGCATGGATTTAGGAAAAACTGTAGGTAAATATTCAAAACCCGAATTAACCAGAGATGTTCTTGCCAGCCCAGTAAAACGGCAAAAGCTATTGGTAGCCAAAGAGCTTATAGCATGGCTCGCAACGTGGACCGAAAGCCAAATCATCAACCTCACGGGTCTCTTCACCAGTATCCCAGGAGTTCCCAATCAAGAAATTAACAAATTCACGTGGAAGGAAACATAGATATTCTATATCTGAACTGGAGTCCAACCCTATTGAAGGTATTATTAATAACAGGCACATTAGCAGAACCAATAATTCGTCAAATCTTAGAAGACACTTCAGCGCCTCATGATTTTGATCTCATGGTCATGCCCTTAGCGGTTGCAGCTTTTCTCCATCCAAAATATGTAGCGGCTCAAATCAAACTTCGTGGTCCTTTAGATCAATATAATCTTATTTTACTACCAGGAATGGTCTCAGGAGATACCAGTTTAGTCACTACTAGTACAGGTATACCTACATTCAAAGGCACTCGTCACGCCGCTGATTTACCCTTCGTGTTAGAAAATCTCTTCGAAGCTAAAGCAAAATTATCTACCACTCACCCCGCGGATGTAGTACTGGCGGAAGAATTAGCAGTGAAGGCTAAACGTGACCTCCTGAAAGGAATGAAGCGTCCAGAAGAAAAACTCCGTGAAGGTATGCTCGAAGTTGGCAAAGGAACAAATAGTTTCATAATTGGACGCCGGTTACCCTTGCGAATCGTAGCTGAAATCACTGATGCGCCCCTCAGAACAGAAGAAGAACTCATACGACTAGCAACCCACTTTGTCAATAGTGGCGCTAACATCGTTGATATTGGAATGGTAGCAGAAGCACCAGATCAGGCTGCAGCAAAATCCATAGTCAAAATGCTGCGTAAACACATCCAAGTTCCTATTAGTATTGATTCTGCGAATGCCTCAGAAATCGTTGGTGGAATTGAAGGAGGAGCCCACCTTGTTCTTAGTCTAGACCAAGACAATATGATGGATATTCCCAATAAGTTCAGAAAGAAAGCAGCCTTTACTGTGATACCAGCAACACAAGAAGGAGCAGAGCTTCCCAAAACCCAAGAAGATCGAATCCGATTACTCGAAGAGAATCTATCGAATGCCCGAAGCCTTGGATTCAAAAAACTTATTGCAGATCCCCTATGTGACCCACTCATCACTCCAGGACTCTCTCAAGCCATTCTCGCCTATGCAGAATTTCATAAACGACAACCCCATGTACCCTTACTCATGGGAACAGGCAACATAACTGAATTACTCGATGCAGATAGCCCCGGTGTTAACGCCGTTCTTGCAGGCCTTGCTGCAGAACTTGGAATCTCTTTACTGTTAACCACGGAAGTAAGCCCAAAAACTAGAGGTGCGGTCTGGGAACTCCACC
>JBHLSA010000240.1:0-3479 GCA_048882025.1 Candidatus Thorarchaeota archaeon
AATAAACTGGAGAAGAGGGGTGCCATTCTAGAATATATGGTTGAATTGAGTTTGGAAATGCTCGGGCTTGAACCAATGTTTGTTGACATTACGACAAATGGTACTGAAGATATGAATGAATTATTGGATCAGATTGGAAAAAATCCATGGGTTAGGCTCGCCTATCGTCCTAGTCACCAGAGATATCAAGCACGAGCCTATGTAGCAGGAACAGCAGCGTTCTTTGAACTTAAACGGTACCTTGAATCACTTGAAGCTGTTATCAAGGTGGAATTGCACCCTACTATGGACCATGCGCCGGATGCACCGCCCACTAGTAGGGCACGGACCCGAGGTCGAAGAGTTACCTTTACCAGAAATCAGTTATGCGTATTGAAGTGCTTAACAACTAATGTCCGTATGCCAATTAGTGAAATTGCAAAGCGTACAAGCCTAACATCGGGGCGAGTCAGAAAGGTTCTTCATCAATTACAAAAAGACGGGGGTGTATACTTTACAATTAGAATGGACTATTTGGCTTTGGGGGATGTTGAACTCGAGTTATTTATTCGATATGACGATTCAGAAACAAATACTGGCGAAATCGTAGAATGGTTTTACAAAAATTATCGAAATGAATTTTGGGTGGCTGCTGCTTGGCAGGATGAACCAGTTATTGATGTAATGCTTATTATTGAAAATCCCTCGATTGTAAAAGAAATTATCAGCAAGGTGCGAGGAGTGCCGTTTTTTAAGACTGTAGAAGATCAGTTGGTTTCACCACAAAGAATGGGGGGACACTATCGTGATCCCACTCAAGAGCGATTAGGTGAGCTATTTCGAGAGGCGGGTTTATAAGAAATAATTATTTTTTCTTGATTTTTCTTTTCCATTGGTCAAAGAAGGAGGTTAGATCGACATTACCTCCGCTGAGAATGACCCCTATTCGTTGGTTATCGATTTGATCTTTTATTTTGAATAGACCAGCTAATGGTACAGCGCTGGAGGGTTCGATGACGAGTTTCATTCGTTCCCAGAGGAAGTGCAGGGCTTCCAAAATTTCATCCTCAGAGACAAGGAAGATATCATCGACATTTTGGCGAATAATTGAGAAGGTGCGTTCACTGAGTCCTGTTCGAAGACCATCAGCGATGGTTATAGGATTGCGGCTAGGTATGAGGGTTCCTGATTTGAAGGACTGGTAGGCATCATCGGCTTGTTCGGGTTCAACTGCATATACTTTTGCAAAGGGACATAATCCTTTGGTAGCGAGGGCTGTCCCGCTAACAAGTCCTCCGCCGCCTACCGGAGCAAATATGGCATCGATAGCTCCTACTTCATTAATGAGTTCATATGCTGCTGTGCCTGCACCCGCAATAATGCGTTCATCATCATAGGGATGAATTAAGATGTAACCATGCTTTTTGATTAATTTCTGGGTTACTTCTTCACGTGCTTTCAGGCTAGAATCACAGAATTCAATGTTTGCACCATAATCACGAGTTGCAGCGATTTTTACAGCTGAGGAATTTCTGGGCATAACTATGGTAGCTGTTATGCCTAGCATTTTCGCAGCGAGGGCTACAGCTTGGGCATGATTCCCGGAAGAGTGGGCTATGACACCTTTTTCCTTTTCTTTCTGAGAGAGCTGGGAAAGAGCGTTGTAGGCACCTCGAAATTTGAAAGCTCCGATACGCTGAAAATTTTCACATTTAAAGAAGATACTACATCCGGTGAGTCGATTGGCCGTAAGTGAGGTCATAATGGGTGTATGAATAGCAGCCTGCCGGATTTGTTCATATGCTGCTTTGATTTCGGCAAATGATACCATAAAGTGGCTTCTGTCATTTAGAGAGGATAAGTGTTATTTCGTGGAAGCCATTTGATGATTTTATTGCGTGGGGAAGATTTTATAATCTGGCATGAGTTGGGAATAGCTCTCTGTCATATACAACTGGAGTTTTACGATTATGTCGAAGCGTATTGTTGTTGCCATTGGTGGCAATTCACTCATTAAAGATAAGGATCATAAAACCGTACCTGATCAATATGCGGCGACTGAAGAAACAGTCCCCCACATCGTGGATTTAGTCGAAGACGGGTGGAGTGTAGCCATCACCCATGGCAATGGACCCCAAGTAGGTTTTATACTTCGACGCTCTGAGCTAGCAGCTCACGAACTACATGAAGTACCCTTGGATTTCTGCGGAGCAGACACACAAGGCGCAATTGGTTATATGCTTCAACAGACGCTCCATAACGAATTTCAGCGGCGCAAAATGAAGTATCAATCTGTGACCGTGGTAACTCAGGTACTTGTTGACCAGAACGACCCTGCCTTCATTCATCCAAACAAACCAATTGGATCGTTCATGGATAAAGACAAAGCAGACCAACGAATTGAGGAAGGATGGCATGTGGTTGAGGATGCTGGGCGAGGATGGCGTAGGGTGGTTCCTTCACCAATGCCTCATCAAGTCATGGAAGCACGAGCTGTTGAAAACCTGCTTGAAGACGGCTTCGTAGTGATTACTGTTGGAGGTGGTGGCATTCCTGTTATTGAAGAAGATGGAAGGCTAAAAGGAGTTGCCGCCGTCATTGATAAGGACCGGGCGTCAGCGTTGTTGTGTAAGGCGATTGACGCCAAACAATTCCTGATTTCCACTTCGGTTGACCAAGTATACCTCAATTTTGGTAAACCGAATCAGAAAGCAATAGACAAGATGACAGTGAGTGAAGCCCAGCAATATCTTAAGGATGGACACTTTGCGCCTGGCTCGATGGCTCCAAAAATTGAATCAATCATCAAATTTATTGAAGAGGGAGGCGAACTCGCGATTATCACCTCTCCAGAGAACATGGCTCGTGCCATCAAGGGTGAAGCTGGAACTCGTATAACTCCCGATTAAGAGTACGATTAGTTCGATAAATTACCATAAGCAGAGCTTACACATTTGAAATGGAGCATGAGCGGATGATTGCAGATGTTACTGAACAAGTGGCTCAGTTTACAACAGAGGACATCCTACATCTTTTAGAACGAGTCGGTCCAATCTTTCGAAGTGAGCCACGCTTAATCAACCTTCCAAATACACCCCTTGTTTTCATTGGAGATACCCATGGAGATTGGAAAGCAACTCAGACCATCTTGAAACATTGTTGGGAGACGCCAAGTGTTTTGGTATTTCTTGGTGATTATGTAGATCGAGGGCCTTATCAAATTGAAAATATCAATTTGCTGTTCCAATTAAAAATTACAGCCCCAGAGCGAATAATCATTTTGCGTGGTAATCATGAAACCCCGCAAGTCAACCGTAATTATGGATTCTATGATGCCGTTCAAAATCAGCGTGAAGATTTAATTCAACACTATTGGAAGATTTTTGCAGACCTCCCACTTGCTGCTGTAAATCAAAAACAGAAAGTCTTTGCTGTGCATGGAGGTATTCCAGAAAATCTCGTGAAAATAGAGGATATTAACGCGCTTCCTCGGGAAATTG
>JBHLSA010000241.1:0-3456 GCA_048882025.1 Candidatus Thorarchaeota archaeon
AAGGAATTCTTCCACTTCTCCGCAGCTGTATAACAACCTTCTATTTTCGCTATCCAATACAGCATGCTATTCAACTCATCGATACTCTCGCATTGACATAGAATTGCCGATGAAATGGGAATCGCTTTTTGCATGGATGTGGGATTCCAGTTGATTAAGAACGAAGAATCCTCTGTATCTATGAATTGTAAGAAAACCTGTCAGGCAACATCATTAAAGACTAATCTTACATCAGCAAAGCCCTCAGCATAGTCAGAATTGATGAATGAACCAACTTGACTCAAGAAGGATCTGATTTTCTCAGGTCTAAAATAGTCTCTTCTTTCAACTTGAGATTGATAGCATTGAAGCATCTCAATCTTCTTGTCAACTTCATCGTCGCTAACTGGAATGAACACTTGCGGAATAAACCCGAAACATGTGCCCGGCAGTTGATATGCCCATAAATTGATGCTCGATCTCATGAAAGCTCGAATTGCCTCTTCTCCCACTGTACGATGATCTTGATGGAGATCTTTGCTCCATGGAGCGATTATCAAGTCGGGCTTAATGGTTTCTCTCAGTTTATAGATTTCTTCCTCTATTTCCTGTCGATATTTTGGAAACTCTCTTACTGGGAACTCCAGAATTGTAGGATCATCAATGCCCAGATGGCCAGCTGCAGCTTTGCATTCCTTTCGCAGCACATCGATTGGGTACTTCGATGTATCCACACTCTTTTTGCAATCACTGAAGACAATGGACTTAACCTGAACCCCATTTTCTACAAGCTTGCGGATAGTTGCCCCAGCACCTAGCTCCATATCATCTGTATGTGGCGACAGAATGAGCGCTTTGGCTATCTCCCATTTCATTCTCAATTCCACCGAGGGTATTTTCACTCCATGTCTAAAATCAGGGAAAACATATTGTTTGTGGTAGCGTTTCGTAATGTATCATGTTCACCCTTCTATCCAAGAATACTCGACAGAGATGAAATGACTTTTATAAAAACCCCTAATTTGGAAATCTAATCCTATGAGAATCGCCATTCATCAACCCAACTATCTTCCGTGGCTAGGCTATTTCTACAAAATACACGCGTCCGATGTCTTTGTCTTCCATGATAATGTCGAGTACACCAAAGGATACATTAAACGTTCCTTAATTCGGAAAACCCTTCATTCCAAAGATACAAGATGGCTCACAGTACCGGTTCAGAAGCATAATGATTACGAAAAGATTGCAAATCTCAGAATCGCAAACCTAACCTGGACAAAAGACCATCTTAATAGAATTCGAAATATCTATCGCAATGCTCCGTTTTTTGACTCGCACTTCAACGAATTCGAGAGCTATCTGAACACATCTGTTACTAATTGTGAACTCCTTGCTGATCTGAATATCGCACTAATTCAGTGGATCTGCAAGAGAATTGGTCTGAAGGAGCCGAGTAATCGTTCAAGTAATCTTTCTGTGAATGGTTACAAATCAGAATACAACGCAAAATTGGCTGAATTCTTCGGAGCAACAGTCTATTTGTCTGGATCTGGAGCCCGGAACTACAATAATCCTCAAGATTTCGAGGCGCGAGGGATTCACCTTACATATTCTGACTTTCACTCCTTTCTGAAGGATAATCCGTATTATCAGCCACAAGGAGAATACATACCAGGGCTGACAATCCTAGATGCACTCTTCAATGTTGATGTTGAAGGAATTAGTCACATATTCGATGAGTATGATACTCATTTGAGAACGCAATAGAGTTGATATTGATACTTCAGAAAAGACGAGAAATTGTCATGGGAAGCTGATTTCTTTCTTGTTTCAGTGTTGTCCGGGAAGATAGATTTAAAGCGCAACTCAATGGGCAGAAGTGGGAATCAAATTGTCAGTGGGTAATTTGGTAGTAGTCGGACTTGGCTATGTTGGTGTTCCCGTCGCAGCCAAATTTGCAGAAGTAGGCTTCGATGTCACTGGTATTGACATAGTGGATGATAAAATCAAAAACATCAATGCCGGGATTTCACCAATTGTGGGGAAGGAGCCTGGTTTGGCTGAACTTGTCAGAGATGTAGTCGATGCTGGAAATCTGAAAGCCACAAATGACTACGCGGTTATTGCTGAATCGGAATATGTACTGATTGTTGTTGAAACTCCCTTTCAAGAAGACATAAACAAGCCCTATTATCATGCATTGAGGTCTGCAGCAAGTAGTGTCGCTGAAAATCTCAAGAAGGGGACGCTTGTTGTAATTGAATCTACTGTCGCACCAGGGACAACGCAATCGATTGTTAAGCCCATCCTCGAGAATCATTCAGGCATGATAGCTGGAGAGGATTTTCTTCTCGCAACTGCTCCTGAAAGAGTCGCGCCTGGTAGACTGCTACATAATCTAGTAAATATGGACCGTGTAATTGGAGGCATAAACGATAGAAGCACCAAGGCTGCTGCAAGATTATACCGCCATATTGTGAGGGGTGAGCTGTACGAAGTCGACGCCTTAACAGCCGAAGTTGTCAAAACAACTGAAAACACATATCGGGATGTTCAGATAGCATTCGCTAACGAGATTGCCCTACTTTGCGAGAATATCGGAGTTGATGTTTGGGAGGTTAGAGAACTAGTGAACAAAGTACCAAATCGGGAAATGCATCAACCAGGAGCAGGAGTTGGAGGGCATTGCTTACCCAAAGACTCATGGCTATTGGCTTTCGGAGCAAGAGGTCGATATGAACCAAGGCTAATAGCGGTTGCCAGAGATATAAACGATTCAATGCCCCTCCACATGAGTGATCTCTGTGAAGACGCACTCAACAGTATTCGCGGTTCAATATACGGCAGTACAGTGACAATTTTGGGTGTTGCATATCGCGAGGGTACAGATGATGTGCGAAACTCGCCAGCACTGAAGCTACAAAAAAGCCTTGAAGCTCTTGGAGTGAGGATAGTTCTTCATGACCCATATGTGAAAGCTACTGATGAAATGCATGTGATTTCAGACTTGGATGCAGCTATCACTGATTCTGACTGCATCGCTCTAACAGCTGCTCATCAAGAATACCGTGATATGGACCTCAACCGTGTTGGAGAGCTAATGCGGACACGAATTATCGTGGATGGAAGGGCTATCTTTGATGAAGGTCTTGCAGAAGAGAAGGGCTTTTCTTATGTTTCAGTGGGTAAGCCCTTCAAACTTACCAAGTAACGAGAAATTCTAAACAGCGGTGTTAATGATGACCTCTGATCGCAAAGAAAAGTACAGGAAGGATCCCGAACAGGAGCATCTCCTTCAGAAGATCAATACTGCACTTGAACCCATTGAGCGTCAGTTGATTGCAGAGTTCGAAGCACCAAGAAAAGCTACGCTGTTTATTGTAGGTGCTCCAAGAAGTGCAACGACCTTGATACATCAGCTTCTTGCCCAGACAAAGCGATTTGGATATATCTCCAACTACTTAGCCCGATTTTGGC
>JBHLSA010000242.1:0-3453 GCA_048882025.1 Candidatus Thorarchaeota archaeon
GACCAGTTAACTGATGTAGATAATTTTTCTAAGGGTGTCCCAATATCATGAAGAAGCCCGGTAAACCACCACGCTGTTCGCACTTCTTCTTTAGTAAAGTCTAGTTGATCTTTGATGACTGCTTCGATTACACCCAATGGACTTTTCTTTTCTAGTAAAAAATCACCGAGAGCTGCTACGCGTAATGAATGAGCTGTATGATCACGATAGAATTTCCGAACATTCATGAAATACATTAAGGCTTCTAATTCAGGTAACATTTGGATTAAATACAATACACCTTCGTTGGTAATACCTCGTTCTTTGGCGACGTCATATAACGCTTTTGTCAAAGAATTCACATTTTCACCAAATAGCCGTAAGGCGATTTTTTGACCAAGGCTATCATCAATGTCAGCAAATTTAGCATCTAGCTGAGCGAGACGCTTGTCAATTTTTAGCTTTTTTTCCTGTCTTTTTTTATCAACAGCGGCCAATGCATCTTGCTGGGATTTTTCTTTCTTTGTGAAACTTTCGGTGAGATCCTTATCAACCTCATTCATAGATGATTCTATCATAGTTTGAACTTGTTTTGACAAATCTTCACCAAAAGAGCTTGATATCTTTGATACTAATGGTTTGATGAATTCAGGTATTCCAAGGTCCTTCAAGTTTTTTGAAGATGCGAATTTCGATGCAATTTCTAGCCCACCTCTTATTTTGGAGGATAAATCCAGTCCACCTGTAAGGGAAGAAAGAAAGCCCGAGAAACTAGAACTAAAATAGCCTGCCCGCTCAAGAACCCAAGAGTCATTTATGAGAAGCTGCGTGGTCATAATTTCACATCCTAGAAATTAATGGGTATCGTTTCTAAAGTCATGCTGTAGCTTGTATCTAATAATCTTTGGAATTCTTTATTGTCATTAGGTTACGAATCTATTGCAATCAGCTTGGCTTAAACCAGCAAATTTAAGATACCTTCGAACACAAATTTCGTTGTAATAGCAGTGAGGCGTTTCAATGTCGAAGCCCGACGACTCCTCCACCTCTTATGCTTCAAAGGAGCCAACCACTGATAATTTAGTTAAGGGCAGTGATTGGTTAGCTGACACTTCCTTTGGAGAGGGGTTCAAACGGAGCCTTTTCCTATTAAGACACAATTTTCGGATGTTTTTTACCTACTTCTTAGGAGGCGCAATGATTCTAGCGGTTATACTTATTCCCGTTAGTTCAGAAATAGCTTTTCTTGAAACATGGCTCAATACATTATTACTTGAGCCCATTCCAGATTTTAACCTCTTGTTCATTCTTCTTACCAATGTTTTACTATTTGGGCTGGTACAAAATTTCATTATCTTCTTTGGTGTGGGAATTATTAACGCGGTGGTAATATTTCGGGTAATTAATAGCGAATCTGTTTTACAATTTCTAGTAGGGCAGAAAGAGCTATCCGTTTTTCCAGTTAGACGGATTATTACGGCATCCTTGATAATTGCAGTCATGTTGACATTAGCTAGTATCATTCCTTTTATCCCGCTTTTTCTACAAGTTCTTTTTTTCTTTATCCCAGCACTAATTATTATTGATAATTTCACATTTGGTAAAGCAATCCAGCAAAGCGTAGGTATGCGACGAGGGCACTGGATTCGCATTCTAGGGGCTATCATATTGAGTTACATTTTCATCCTGTTTGCAGGTCAATTAGGTACCACTATATTTCTGGATATTCAGGTAGTTTTCGCGTTCTATGGCATTCCTATATTCGCAGTAGTTGAAACATTCCTCCTTCTCATCTTGACACAGATCCCAATCGCAATGGTAGCGCCCTTATTTCCTTTGTTTTCGCTTGTTTTCTATTCAGGAGCTAGGGGAACACTCCGTGAAACACAACTTAAACACTACTTAGGTCAAATACAAAGAAAACAGCAATTAAAACTAAAGCGAACCCCAAGGTCTGAACTGATGCCACAAGACCAACAACTCTGTCCAGAATGCCGAACACCAATAGTACTCGGACAGAGCTTTTGCACACAATGCGGTATTAAAATCTATGGAGATAAAACTTCAACCTCATCATAATTTAATGAGATTTTCTAAAAAATAATGATTAAGAGAGGAGAATCCGACGTGGGAGGAATTGTAGCACCAAAGTTGCGGGAGTAGCCAATTGGGCAGGGACAAGCGATTCAATCCGATGAAACTGACGCCCACCAAAATCCGATACGATAACAGCGTATCCTCGTTGAGCAAACATCTGGGCTGCTTCATATTGTAATTGCAGCGCTTGTGCAGATTGCTTTACTCCCCCCCGCATTCGATTGAAAAGACCTGAAGGATCAACGATGAAGAGAACAGGTGTTTTTCGTTTGGGGAGCGTTTTTCGTTGTAATCGCATCAACGCATTAAGGGCGTGATCTTCATCAAGAATGACAGTTAGATGCAAAAATTTAGTAGATTTAGAAGCCCCAGTGTTTTTCTGCTCAAGAAGATGCCGTAGGAAAACGAGTTTAATCTTCCTATGATAATCAAAGATATGGACCTGTTGTTTTCTCAGTAATAGTTCTGATATTAGAAAATGAAGAAGCCGGAGATAATCACTGTTCCCAGCGTGAATCAAAGTAACAAAACTTCCCGACTGTAACTGGCTTTGTATATGTGATGTCAAACATGCAAGTACATGCTGCGTAGATAGGTTAGGAGCAAACCCTTCAGTAATTGATGGCATCTAATTAGATTCCTATCCTCTTCTTCAGTTTAAATGTCAGATAATGATAATTTCAACAGGTTTCACATATAACATTATTCAAGGAAAAACTGGTAGATGAAACTAAGAAACCAATCTAGCTCCTAAATTCCCTAATTCTCGAATAATGTTTGAAGAGTACAAATTAAGTAATGTAACTCATGTAGCAACTTAATTGCTCACTGTATCTACTAGATGGATTAACAACCACATTTCCACTGCGACTTCTCCGGAATACATTAAGAGGTCTAGGTTGAACCTACGTGGCGAATCCCTCTAGAACTTGTCGGAGGCACATCGAAATGATTCCAAAACAGAAATTTGGACGTACAGGACACCAAAGCACACGTATAATATTTGGCGCCTGGGCGCTCAATAAAGTAACAAAAGCCGAAGTGGATAGCACATTGGGGTTGTTACAAAGATACGGAGTGAATCACATCGATACCGCACCAATGTACGGCAATGCCGAGAAGGTCATCGGATCCTGGTTAGCCAAGTATAGGAATGATTTCTTCATCGCCACGAAAACCCGCCAACGCTCCCGTCAAGGAGCCTTAGACAATCTGAAGCGATCGCTGGAACGGTTACGTGTCGATTATATTGATCTCTGGCAGATGCACGGTTTAACCAATCCTGTTGGTTGGGAAAAAGCCATGGGACCTGAAGGCGCATTGGAAGCCTTTATTGAAGCGCGTAATAATGGTTTGGTGCGATTTCTGGGAGTAACA
>JBHLSA010000243.1:0-3426 GCA_048882025.1 Candidatus Thorarchaeota archaeon
CCCCGCCGTTACCAGCGACGCACGTCCGGGTAGGATACCGGTCGCAGAAGACCGGGTTGTGTCTCGTCGTATCGCCGCGAGTCCTGATGATACGACGATCACAACAGCTACTTGTACAACTTCGTGTCGCACCCCAACAGCTTGCGTTACGGCGGGGCGGATTAGCAAAACTCCTAGATGATTATTGCACGAATTCAAGCAAAGTGCGTTATGAATCTCGGAGTGATAGCCCCGTCCGGTGCACACTGTGTTAGGTTGCCGCCTTTCTCATTAATCGACTGTGCCTGACACCAACTACTGCTACCGCAATGGATAGGATGACCCCAAAAAGATTCCATGAAGGCAAAAACTGATGGATTAGAAAATTCCATAAGGAACCGTATTCATAGTAGGCGCTCGATTTAGTAAATACATAATAAAAGAACCAAATGGGCGCTAGAGAAAATGTAAACTGCACAAGATAAAGAGGATAGTATCTTCGCGACAAAAGAAAGGCAAATACGAACAGGAACCAAGCACCAGAACATAAACAGAAGAGAAGGTATTGTTTCACACCATAAATGGGTGGGCCCTCTGTAAATATTGCGCCTTCCAGCAGAGCTTTGTGTATTTCTTCAAGAACCTGGACAGATAACCATACTTCACGAAATAGAAATATCGCTAGGCCTATTATCAGGATTGACAACAGATATTCAGTGCTTCTCTCTAATATGGTTAATTTCATCTCAGATATAAACGAAGACAACCTAACGCTCGGCATGTGCCACCCGCTCCGAACCATTCTATCAAAATCTACTCGCCCACGCAAGACAACACACATTGAAAAGCGCGGCTGTTGGGGTCGGCCACCATGCCGTTGTTAGGTTGCACTAACTTGACCACAATGACAGACGAATGGAAAACCAATACTTCGCAAGAGTCTTCGCGATGGATAGTCCTCATTGAAGGACAAAGTTGATCTTGTTGGATTTGACACAGCTTGAATCAGGCATTGTGCTCGGTGCTTCTAAAAATTCCGCAACAATGTCGCGGGCACAACTACTATCGGCAAAGACGTAGTGGCCTAATCCTGGAAATTCTATGTAAAATGTGTTCTCCAAGGTGTCAGCAACCAGTTGACCAAATGATGGCGGAGTGACCGGGTCGTATTCACCCGCCAAAACCAGTGTGGGGGTGTCGCTGTAGACCGGTTGATTCTCGATTGGGTCGGCAATCTTTGCTCCCCAAAAGTCACAAGTGCGGTAGTTCATCTCTAGATCATTATTGATGAATTCGGCGATGGCCGAATTTGCACTGGCAATATTTTTACGGGCAGATTCCAACGAAGTGAACGTTCCCTCGTCACTGCACAATACGCCATAGCGCATCCCTTCGCTCGAATAATCACCGTAGAACAGGTAAATCTCCAGCGAAGTTGCCAACGTTCTATAATCCTCACCTTCGAGCGTTTCGTAAACTAACTTAGGCAAGTAGATAATGGTTTCGTAATTGTATAGCGCTTCATGCATGCTGGCGCCTAAAATACTATCATCTACCCAAACATCATAGACCTTGTTCGTAACCAGATGTCTTACCTTGACCGTGATCGGATTAGCATCCAATTGGCCGATCAGTTCTTTGAAGGCGATGTCTAGATCGGGGTAAACATCATTACAAGCACTATCAGCAGCGCAACGCTCGAATACCAAGTTGAGTGCTTGTTCAGCACTAACTAAATCTGAACCGAACAAGTCCTTTTCAAGTGGCACAACCGAATCGAGTACAACGGCTTTCAGGATGTCAGGATAATCGCGCATTACGGTCAGCGCTGTCCGGGTTCCATAAGATACACTGTACAAATTCACTTTTTCGTACCCAAGCACTGTCCGAAGGTCGTTTACATCTGCAGCCATTTCGGCGGAATTATAAGCAGAAAGGTCAATACCGGCGGCCAGCAGACGTTCCTGGCAGGCCAGATTGGCTTCTACGATAGTATTTACCCATTCTTCCGAACTATGCTCTCGACCAAGAATTTCATGGAAGTTCTCCATCACTTCAGGGCAATCTAACGACGGTTCAGAAAATCCTACACCCCGCGGATCGAAGAAGATGACATCGCGCTGTTTCAAAATGTCAACAAACCTACGTAGATTTGAATAAAGCCATTGTAAAGAAAAACTGCCCGGACCTCCGGAGAGGAAGATTAAAGGTTCTGGCTCAGGATCATCGCTGTAACTCTTGGCAATAGCGATATGAAGCCGAATCTCGCGTCCATCATTCTGCTCCCGATTTTCCAGGACATATAAATCCCCACATTCAACGTTCGAGACACGATTGAATCGACAGTCAGTCCTCTCGAAGCGCGGCACTGCTGGTGTGGGGGTATCGGTAGGCTGAATGTATGGGGTATGGATAGGTTTAGGTGTATCGGTGGGTTGAATGCCGGGTGCCGTCGTTGCTATTTGGACTGCATTGTTGGTGGGTGCCCCAGATTGGCTTGTACATGCCCCAATGACAAGACCAAATAGTATTAAAATCATACTGATCCAGGCGGAAAATTGTCCTCTCATCCGGAACCTCCCTTATTGATCAGTAAAATCCAGCAACCTAACGTTTGGCTTCACTTGCCGGGCGGATGCGGCGTGAGCACCTTCGCAACAAAGTGAACCAGAATGCGCGTGGAGCAGTTGAAAAGCGCGCCGCTAGCCCGGTCAAGTGCAAGCCGTGTTAGGCGGGGCATTTCTATTCCTGCAAATATTGTATCATGATTTGGTCTACGATTTTCACCAAATCATTGAATTGCTGATAAGTCAAACCATTATCGGAAATTGTTGCATTAAACTGAATGACAAACTCATCATATTGTGCAATCATCTTACAACCAGGTTCGCCTGATCCATCGGAGTATTTATGGTCCGCATAACCGACAGCATAATTCTCAGTGTATCCGCTTTTGAAAACCGATTCTTCTGAAAAAGAAACATTAGAAGGTATACAATTTGCGGAATAATTCTCTTGGAATGCCTCTAGTTCTCTTTGAAAGTAGTTGAGTGCTTGCTCAACATTATCTAACCTGTCAACATAGTGACCTGCTTCCCAATATTCCGCGGGAGGAGGTGGGGTGTATAACATATAAGGGCTGTTTTCTTTCGAGCCTCTAATTACTTCAGGCCCCAAAGGCCGCGATTCTTCACCTATCCATCCTTGTGGGAAGTAAATTGCTGGTAATAGCAATTCACTTGGGGCAAAAGGTCGGGAAGGGAGAATGCCTTCTCTATTTTCAACATATTGAATTTTGAAGCCTCGAACTCTTTCTTCCGCATAATGGGGAATTGGTTTGCCATTATGCTCAATAATGATATTCTCGTCATCTTCCCATTTTACTTTTATTTCAAACCAATCTGGGTGTCCATCAGCCCGAAATATATTCCCAGTACGGTCTTTTTC
>JBHLSA010000244.1:0-3412 GCA_048882025.1 Candidatus Thorarchaeota archaeon
GGATTTCTCAATAACCCAAAAGCCACAAATGCCACAATCACATCCACATATTTCGCAATACAAGCCCTCGATAGAACTAACGAAACAAGCAATGTCGATACAGAAAGTCTTTATGACTTCATCATCAATCTCCAACTCACGAACGCTACCGACTACCCTGACACAGTAGGCAGTTTTGTTAACCAAATTAATGGTTCAGCTACAGTTTCATCCACCTTTTTTGCAATTAGTACGCTTGAAACCTTTGACCACAGCCAACTTGGTCTCATCAATGAATCCCTTGCCATTGCATGGTTGAATTCCAGTCAACTCCTAGATGACTCGAGCTCACCCAGCTACGGTGGATTCGTAAACGGATTCAATACAACCACTGCAGATTTACAAACAACCTTCATGGCAGTGCGGAGTCTTGAAATTCTTGGAGCTTTGAGCCTTATCGACCAGACAGCCGTCATCAACTACGTTCTTCCCCACTACCGTGAAAACACAAATTACCCCCAGTTCTATGGAGGATTCAGTCTTACTCCAGATGACCCTGTTGCCACTCATTGGGCTACGTATTATGCAGTTGCAACACTTCAAATCCTGGGTGCTGAAAATCAGTTAGCCACCGAGGACATCATAGCGTGGGTTCTTAGCACACAAACAAGTGATGGGGGATTTGCAGACGTCACAGGCTCCACAGGTTTTGCACCTCAGACTAATCTAGCCATTTCCACCTTGGCACTCCTCGACCAACTTCCAGCCCTTCAGGAACCTTTTGGCCCTGATCTCTACGCTTTTCCATGGTGGATTGTTGGTGTCGTGGTTTTAGTAATTGTCATCATCCTCTTTGTAATCATTGCTCGTCGCGCTGATTGGTTTTAGAGAAAGAATACACAATTGTTTTTCTAAAATAATCATTCAGAGAGGGGGAGGAAGGTTTTTTAGTTGTTGGCGGTTGAGTGCAGTTTGAGGCGAAGAGATTGAGTGCCTGGTCAATACTTTCAGCCATTCGTGAGGACCCTGAAATCCTACGACGTTCCCAACAACGCCGAGGGCTAGATACTAGTGTAGTTGATGAAGGAGTTCGATTAGATACCGAATGGCGAAAAACTCGAACAAGCCTTGCGGAACTGCAACGGCAGCGTAACGAAATTGCTCAAAAGATTGGGAAAACCAAGGATGAAACCCAACGTGAACAACTAATTCAGAAGTCCAAGGAACTTTCTGACAAAGTAACGAAGGGCGAACAACGTTTAGCTGATCTCAAACAAGAGAGAATGGAAGTCTTACGAAGTATAGCAAACATTGTACATGATTCAGTTCCGGATGGCAAAGATGAGGCAGATTCGCGCCCAATAAAATATGTGGGTAAGCCCCGAGTTTGGCATGAGCATTTGGATACTTTTGAAGCTGCCATTCAAGGTTTTAAAATTGAATATGATGTGGTTGAAGACCCGCCAAAAAGCCATTATGACATCTCAGAGCAAACTGGTCTCATTGATACGGCACGAGCTGCAAAAGTCGCAGGTTCCCGATTTTATTACCTCTTAGATGATGTTGTATGGTTGGATTTAGGATTAGCCTTGTATGCCCTCGATAGCATTACAAAACAAGGTTTCACACCAATGATACCACCAAACATGTTGACGCATACCGCGTACAGTGGTGTGACAGACATTGGCGCCTTTCAAGATTCATTGTATAAGCTGGAAGATCTAGATCTCTATTTGATTGCCACATCTGAACATCCTATCGCAGCACAATTCATGAATGAAGTCTTAGAAATTGACGAATTGCCCCTCAATTTCGCAGGTTATAGTCCATGCTATCGCAAAGAGGCAGGAGCGCATGGTAAAGATACAAAGGGCATATTTCGAGTGCATCAATTCTCTAAGGTTGAAATGTTCGTCTTTTGTATGCCCGAGGATTCTTGGACACAAATCGAAAAGATGATTAGAATTGAAGAAAAAATTTGGACACCCCTTGGAATCCCATTCCGCATTGTCATATTACCTAGTGGTGACTTCGGACGAGTAGCATCGAAAACCTATGACTTAGAACTCTGGATGCCATCACAAGGCAAGTACCGGGAATCCGTTTCTTGTAGTAACTGTACAGACTACCAATCCTACCGATTGAACATCCGTTATGCAGAGAAAAGGGGGCATCCAACCAAAGGTTTTGTTCATACATTGAACTCAACAGTAATTGCTACTACTCGAACCATAACTGCAATCCTTGAAAATAACCTTCAAGAGGATGGACGGATACTGATTCCCAAACCACTGCAGCCCTATCTGAAACCCATTGAGGCAGCACCAGACAAATACATCACACCAGTTCATATGAAAAAGAAGTGAATTATAACGAATTGGATTGTTGATTACCTTAAATTGGACAATCCAGCAGTATTAATAACCGCTAAAAAATCAGGTGTACTCTCTCCCCCCTCAGAAAACAATTATTAACATATAGAGATATGTAACCCTGTCGTTGGGGTTGGTGACCTGCGTGCCCAGAGAATTAGTGATGCTCCGTGTCGTTGATACCGGCGAAATAGTTCAAATTACTGATGGTGCTCCAGCGAAAACTCATATGAAGGGCGATGAAGTGCTCATCATCATTGATGATGAGGAACGCCTTATCTGGATATGGAAAGGCACCGAAGCACCCGTTCGTCGAAAATTCATTGCCGCGCGTCGTGCCTCTGGTATTCGTGACCAACGAGGACTTGTTTATAAGATCATGTCCGAGGATGAGGGACAAGAGGATTCCAAGTTCCTCGAAGCGATGGGGCAACCACTATCTACAAAACCGGATACGGGGGCTGTAAAAGCAACAGCGGCACCACCAGCGATGCCCCCACAGCCTACAGGTTTCGTTTCAGAACCATCCCAACCTGCTCCAGGTCAAGAAGTCAAACCTGCAGATTATACTCAAGCGGTAGTTACTGCGACGAGGAAACCGGAACGCCACCCAGTTCAAGTGCCCCGCCCTCCTTCTGAAGTTATTGAGCAAGTGGAACAGCTTGAACCAGTTCCAGGCTTTCGTCGGGAATTTGTACTGATAGGCTATGACGCCTTTGGCATCACTGAAGAGACGACTAGCGTTCTCGGAAAGAAAACCGTTAAACGAAAACTCCAGCGAATCGACTCACTTCCTGAAGGTACTGTTTTTGCCCAAGGCTACACTCCACGAGTTGTCATCAAGGATGGGCAAGTTCTGGCAATTGAATTCCTCAAACTCTTGGAAGAGGAAGAATATCAACATGAAAAGCCCTCTGTTCAAGAGGAAATGGCTCGTCAGATCACTGAACTAATTGAATCATCCAAGAGTGAAAAAAGTCGCCAAAAATCATAGAAAATGATGAGGGGATACGATGCAACAGTTTGCTATGAGCGAAGAAGAAGCCAAACAATTGGCTATG
>JBHLSA010000245.1:0-3390 GCA_048882025.1 Candidatus Thorarchaeota archaeon
GCTGACCGGTTCTGATTTTTACAAATCTTCTCGAGTCTCCTACCTATTTTCCTACCAGATAGTTCGGAAAAAATACATGACACAGGAATGTCAGGTCAAAACCCCTAAGAGTAGTCAGGATCCTTTTATGACGTGTAGAGTTCTCAAAACGAATTTTTACAGATTTTCGTTGAGTTTGGCGTGTCGCGATTTGTTAACTAATACCAAACTAAAAATATACCAACATCAGGTTAAGGCACCGAAGTGTAACTAGTATGAAGAAGGCATTCTTCATGGATTTACCGCTAGTCCACAAAATCATGATATGCGGCTTAATTATCTTCTTAGTGGTGGGTACGTATACGCTCGCATTCCAAGGTACTGATTTTACAATGGATTCATGTACCATTTTTAGCGTTTCTCAAGATGGTAGGACATTCTTTTGTAATAATGAAGATGAAGGACTCCGACATGGAAGAGTCTGGTTCTTACCTGGAGCCCCCGGGCAGTATGGATTAGTCCTATTTTGTTATGGAATCTATCGCAATGTGATGATTCCTGTTGGTGGGATGAATGATCAAGGGCTTTGTTTGGATGGAACTATGGTCCGTGAAACCCAGATTCGACTTGACCCAAATAAGCCTGATTATTTGGGAACGTTTACTCTAGAAATGTTGCGTGAATGTGCAACGGTAGAGGAAGTAAAAACATGGGTCAGATCGTATGATCTACTGATGTTGCATTGGCAGCAGGTGCATATTGCTGATAGAACCGGAGATGCGGTGGTCGTAGGGCTAGATAGTGGTGGCGGACTCTGGCTGACAAATAAGTCTGCAGATTACCTGATTTCGGTTCCAATTAACCACGCACAGAGCACAGAAGGTTTTGGTGAGCGATTTGATGCGGTTGAAACTATGCTAAATGCGATGAGCGAGTTGACAGTTGATGGTTGTCGTGCAATTCTTCAGATGGCCTCGGTGACAGCTACCATGTACTCCTATATCTGTGATCAAGAAAATGGAATTCTCTATCTCTATTCACGAGGTGATTTCGATCGGGTCGCAATTCTAAATATTGCCACGGAATTAGCTATAGGCGAGCATTCCTATGATATTGAGAGGCTTATATCTGAACAATCAGGTTATCCAAGCACAGCGGATACTGTTGATGAAAGTGTAGGGATACTTCTAGTCGGGTGCATCAGTGTATTTTCAGTAATCATTGCGATAGTGATGTTAAGAAGGAGAAGGGAATGACCGGCACTTTTACCATGTAATCAAGACGGACGGTAATTTATGTTGTCCAAAAAAACGAGTGAAGCAGGCATGGGAACTAGCCAAGATGAAGCGTCCGAAGAAGAGCAGCATAACAATGCAGTTCCACCAACGCGACCGCAAATTAGATTCGTTGTGATAGCAGCGTTCTATGTGATGCTGATTCTATTATCATCTACGTTTCTCCGTATTCCTCTACTTATTCCAACGCAATGGGTTTCAGTCGTCTTTTTTGTGTTAATTACTCCAATCTTTCTATATTCATTAAGTGTCATGGTTCGACCCTGGCTCGTCATCACAATAACGTTTCCAAGTCTAGCCTTTAGCGAGTTGCTCTGGTGTGGAGTTTACGGATGTGGAGGAGAACTCGGAGTAAACCTGGCTCTCGCATTTAGCTCGTGGGGAATCGCCTCACTAATTATTTCATTCCTGCGGACTAAAAACGAAATCATTGCCATGGTCATCGGTGGATTCTGGACATTTCTCGGACTTCTCCTACCAGCTACAATCTACTATGCACTAATCCTGAACTGGAATGCGCTCTACATGGTCATCTACGCACTCCTTACGATGAGCCAAAACTTAATGCTTATCCCCCTTGCGCTCCTTCTCAACTATAGCCTACGGAAACTATTGCACATTCAATATTTAGACGAGCTGCTCCACCTAAAATAACAATACCCAAAAAATCCGCGCGTCGCACCTTCAAATAAAAAGTTCTATCGTACTCACATACTTCTCACAACTAGTCGTTGCTGAAAAAAACAAAGTGGGTGGTTAGGGAATCAAGCGTTCGTTTCATTCTTGATTAGGCTTTTTCTTCCTCAGCGATGATTCCAGCGATGAGGACTAAGATTCCACCAATCGAATACAGTGTCAATACACCGATAATAATTAAGCCGACGCGATGAGCGCCAGGATCGTCTCGCCAGATAATCGGAAAAATGCCAAAAATCAATGCAACAATTCCCAAGGGAATGAGAATGATGGTAAAGAATAACAGAATTGCTATAATGATTCCACCAATGAGGTTGAGGATTCCACCCACCAACGCTAAGGTTCCTGCAGTTTCGTTTGACATAATCTATCACAATCCCTGATTGAAGTAGTAAAACCCTTCAAATGGATCTACTCAAGTAAGAGATGTTTGCACTAATAAGCTTTCAACACTAGTAATTCACAAAGTCTTGAATTGCTGGCCAATATTTGCTATGGTTTTTCAGAAATGAATTAGTATCGACAGTAACCTGCGAAGCATACGCACCACAACAAGGACGTCAGAATCATTCTGTTCACTATCAATAACAAGGTAAATGATTAGTACCTATGGAAGGATTCTTATCCATTGACAGGATGAATGCAATAATAGGGTCTAGATTGGAAAAAAGGACACGTACCTGGAGATGGATTGTCGTCCCCCTGCTTATCGCAATTATTATTTTAGCGGCTTGGGAGATTTCCAACATGTTCTTTAGAATTGGGTATTGGGGAAATTGCCGATATTATCCGGCTGAATTCACCTATACCGAAAGGCGCACCTTTAACACCCCAGAGGAAGGCGCAGCATTACTTGTAGCAGAAACCTTCAATTATACCCAGATCCCTGCAAACACTAATGATGATTGGTATTCAGAGTTTATCACACAAGCCCGACGCGATACCCTCAATACTACCGCCTCCGAATTTAATCCCTACACCAATTGCGGCTACAAACGCTACAACTACACAGCCCACGCCACCTGGTTTTCTAATTTATCGATAACCACTGAGGGTTGGGAGCGGTATCCAGAAATCAACCCCCTGCAAATCACCACCAATACCAGCACACTCTTTCCCAGCAACATCCCAGATTGGCCGCTCTATCGCTGGCTTGGCGGGTATTGGAATAGTACCAATTATGTCGAGTTCACCACACAACGCTCAGCCACATATACCAACATCTATCTCATTGAAATGCGGCTTACTTACTCTTACTATTGCGGTTTACTCTGTGCGGGTGAAACACTCGAATGCCAGCACGTTATCGTCGATGCATCAGGGCAAGTACTCTTCGCCACGTGGATTCTGTTTATGGGACCAGTTGCCTAGACTCATTAGACACTGAGGCTCAGAGCCGTCGGTTTGAATGGTCCAAATG
>JBHLSA010000246.1:0-3376 GCA_048882025.1 Candidatus Thorarchaeota archaeon
CTGGAAGCACCACCCCCAGAAATGCACCCACGGCAGCACCAAAAAGGAGTAACCCACCGTTCTTGAACCGATTATTAGAATCAACCATCATGAATGCCAAGCTAACTGTCATGCTGAACGCGATGAGAATGAAAAGTGCAAGGTAGGGGTCAACAAATTGGAATACGATGAGATACATGTACCCAAAATAGCCAACGATGACAATGGTGATGAAGCCAAAGGCGCCAATCAGAATATAGCGAAGAAACCGTTCTCGCCCATATTTTAGCAAAAGAACTACGAGGGTTGCACCCACAGTCGCCAAAACAACAAAGAGGATGGCGTTTCCAACCGCGCCCCAAATTCCAAAGACTTCTTCGGAAATCGGTTCAGCATAGAATCGACTCCCAGAGAGAAACACAATGATCCCAAGAAGGCCTGCTAGAATCATTGATGTAAGGAGGTTCACAATAATGGTGCTGCGATCTCCCGAAATTACTGGCATTTCTTCAGCCATACATATTCACCATTTCTAAGATATTTCAATTAGCTGCCCTGTCTCAGCAACACGAGCATTTATGCTATACTGTTTCCGCAAAGTTTTCGATAAATACTCACAAGCTTTCGCCTCGCCATGAACCGTAAAGAGATTTTCAAGATTCGAAAAAGACTCACTGAGGGCTAAAAGCTCTGTCTGACCTGCATGGGAAGAGAGATCAAAGAGGCGGGTTTGCGCCTTGACACGTCTGATTCCGTTTCCATCGTCAAACAAACCATTTTCCAGAAGGTTGCGACCTGGCGTACCCGGGATTTGATACCCCACTAAAAGTACAGCATTGCGCGGATTATGCATAATTTGACTAAGATACATTGCTGCAGTCCCTCCGCGTAACATACCCGCAGGAGCCACAACCAACCCTGGATTTTTTATAACATTCTCTCGTTGGCGGCGACTTTGAATCCACTCGGCATTAGTTAGTGCACGTTTAAGAAGTTTGTAATTTCTGAAAAACGATGGATGCCGTAGAAAAATTCGAGCGGCATCACGGGCCATTCCATCAAGGTAAATTGGATATGACGCGTTGTACCGTGTAAGAATACAAAGGATTTCTTGTGCCCGTGCTACCGCAAAAGCTGGAACGAGAACTGTTCCGCCATTATCAATTGTTTCATTGGCCTGGTTGACAAAGTTTTCTTCAATGGCTTGGCGATTCTCATGAACTGTAAGTGCATAGGTACTTTCCATTATAACTGTATCAGGAGACTGGATTGGAATTTGTGCTGCTGTTAATAGTTGGGTATTGATTGTGTTGATATCACCAGTATAGAGAACCTTGTGAGAAGATGTCTGGACACTTACCGCAGCACTTCCGGGGATGTGACCTGCATCATGGAAGATCATTGAAAGACCATTTGGAAGATCAATTGGTTTATCATATTCAACCAGTTTAATGTGACGAAATAGGCGATCAATTTCGGTTTTCTCATAGGGTAAGTAGTAGTTGCTTAATCGTAGCATATCCTTGAGAAGAAGTCGGATGATATCCCGAGTGATAGCGGTCATATAGACAGGGGCGGAACCACTCGCAAACAAGAGGGGAAGCCCACCACTATGATCAAGATGCGCATGACTCAATGCAACAATTAGATTGCGTGGTCGAACCATCTGAGGAAACGTTGGATGGCCATTAAAAGTGGCACCAAAATCCATGAGAACGGAGGTACCACTGTCTTCAACCAGATAGGCGGAGCCCCCAATGGTTTTACAGCCACCCAAGAAGTGGAGTACAGTCAAAATATCACGGTTCCCCAGCGCACTTATCATAGAATTTTGGCGGGATATATACTCACGTCATTCGAGAAGGTCCTCATAAATGTATTTCGAACTTATGAATCAAGTGAACTGAAGAGGACCTCTAATTCGGGAAGAAGACTTAAAGCACCCAATTAGTCAGCTACAGCCATCAGATTATTATGGTGAGTTCCTTGGAATATACAGACGAAATTCAGATTGTTCTACGTGAACCTAACGTTAAACTCAAAGGCAAAGTTCTGGTGACTGGATTTCACAGTGCTTTAGGCGAAACCGGGTACATTGTCCTTCGTCACCTGGTGGCTCAAGAAGAAGCCCGCCCAATTGGCTATATAATGAGCCCACTGGTTCCTCCCCATGTCTTCATTGGTGGAAACCGCCTGCTTATGCCTATCGAACTTTACGAATATGATGATCGGTTTATTCTCTTGTTCACGCGGTTGCAACCACATCGCGCCGAATGGACCCCCTTCACAGAAGCGATTGCGAAATGGTCTGTGGAAAAGGAGCTTAAAGAAGCGATTTTGTGGGGTGGGTTAGACATGCAATTTGCAGAAGGAGATGAGCATTACCAGAGTGCCTATACTTCTGCATACCAAGAAAAAGCCCAAAAATTCCAATTACCGCTTCTAAAAGAAGGACGGGGAATCTATGGACCTCTTGCCCTTATGCTCGTCAATTATGAGATTCGCGATTTTCCCGCTGTCGCTATTCTCCCTTTCGCCGAACGGGGACGCCCTGACCCACGAGCAGCAAGTGTGGCGATCGGTGTCTTCAACCGACTATTCAATCTTGACATAAAAACTGAAACACTCATGGCAGATGCAGAAATTATTGAACAAGAAATCAAGCAACTGGTCGAACGCCAACGAGAACGTGAAACCGAGCGTGGCCCCGGCGATATGTTCGTATAAATCCACTGCCCTTATCGACCGTCTAGCACTTTTAGTGAACTGGGGTTCCTGGAGGCAGTTCCCGTTCAGGGACCACGAGAACAACCTGATAATTCGCCTCCCCCGGCTTCCCTACTTCCGCAGCTAACAGCATACCCTCAGACTTTTCCCCCCGAAACACCGCGGGCTTCAGGTTCACCAAGATCACAAGCTGACGCCCCACGAGGGATTCCGCTGGATAATACTGCGCTAGCCCCGTTACAATTTGGCGTTTTCCCAAGGCTCCAAGATCAATTTGGAGTTTAAGTAAATTCTTGGTTCCCGGAACATGTTCTGATTCTAAAACCGTCGCAACTCGAAATTCAAGTTTTTTAAATTCATCAAAGCTAATCATGGTAAATCCCTTCGGACCATAATTTCCTGCCTTCAAATAGTATTTAGGTGTGACCCAACAATTACCCCGACTAAAATCCGTTCACATCTAGGTGAGGAAACCGCAGTTGCATTTCCCCAAGCAATCACCTAAAGAAAGAACTAAAAGTTCCCTAACGACCGTCGTAAGTGAAGACGCGGCAACTAATTATGCTACTTGGTGAAATGGCTGTGGCACGACGAATTTGCCAAATGCTTTTGCTCATCGTCGTCCTTGTTCTTCCGACGTTAGTCAATTCTCCAGTTCTAGATATACCAG
>JBHLSA010000247.1:0-3359 GCA_048882025.1 Candidatus Thorarchaeota archaeon
GGCAGAAGAAGCAGGAGCCCAGATTACTTTGCCTACTCATCAATTATTTGAAGGTGCTGTGTTCACTGTTCATGTTCGCCCCTGCGATAATTGGGAGTGTGAATTCCACCAAGCGTGCAACCCCACAGGTATTAAGGATGGGGATCGATGTCGGGTAGAAAAAGTGCACAAACGGGCAGGGTTAACATGCGACCGCCGACGAAAGCTAGGCTTAGCAGATGTGAATCGGGTTAGCTAATTGTTGTTTTTTCACTGTACAGGAGGTTTAGCACCGACTTCCCATTCCTCAGTAAATAGAATCTTAGAATATTTGTCTTTCATGTAAGTTTCAATGTCATGTGTGACGCCAAGTTTCCAGATTTGTAAAGATTGGTTCAGAAGGATGCGGGGATCTGCACCAATGCCAATCGTAACGGTTTTCCCTTTAGCCGTGATATTAAGATTTTTAGAATCGATTCCTGCAAATCGCCGGAAGACAAAGGCTTCAAGTTTTTCCTGGCTTTTTGAAAGTTTTTTGATCACTGAGATTTCGTATTCAACCGCGTGACCTGCTAAAATTGGATTGAAATCTACCGTTACCCGCCCTCCTCCCACATGACGAACTGTGCCCGATTGATTGCCAATTCGTACACGCATTCCCCGAACAATTTTCTTATCCGTCTTTACCCGAGCACGTGGAATAATTCGAACTTGGCTTGCGTCCCGGACGCCAAATGCTTTCTCGGGTTCAAGGACGACTTTCTTTGTTTGCCCGACCTTCATTTCTCTAAGTGCATCATCAACCCCAGGCACAATCCAGCCTTGGCCGACTATAACTAGTCGGGGTTGGTAAATTTCCTGCTCATCAAAGACTCCTTCGGCTTTTGCGATTTCCTCTTTTGTTGTGTCAAAAAGCCGATGATCCTCACTAGTATATCCAATAAAATCGGCAAGGATGAAATCGCCATCCTTTAGAACTGCAATATCGGCTTTGTTTTTGGGTTTAGCCTTAGGTTTAGCCTTCGGCTTTGCCTTGGTTTTAGGTTTAGCCTTGGTTTTTGTGGTTTTGGCGGTTTTCTTTGTGGTTTTAGGCTTGGACAATATGCTTCACCTTGGCAAATCTTCACTGTTACAGGCTTGCCCTAGCTTTTTTAACGCTTCCGTCTGCTAGCGTAATCTGTTGCAAACTCTCATTTCGGAAGCGAAAAGTCTGAGGTAGAACTTGCGTTGAAAATCCTCATGGTAGTGGAATCACACACCAAGCAAGCGGGAGGTGGCCCAATATACTGGTCTCAGCTCAGCGAGTGGTTGATTCGGCTAGGACACGAGGTCACAATCCTGAGTGGAATTCCGCAAGAAGGGGAATACGCATCACCGAACACGATTGGGCTTATTCCCGTGCAATCAGACCTACGCAGTCGTTCAGTATCTACACTGATCCGACGATATTTCTTTCAAAAACGACTAGCCCCGGCTGTGCGAGCATTTGTGCAGCAATGGCAGCCGGACATTATTCATTCAGTACCTCCTGTGGCATCAGATGCGGCACTTCGAGCAGGGAATGAATTTAACATACCGGTTGTAGTTTCAATCCTGTCCCACGTTGAAGCCCAATGGTCAAAGATTGAGCGGGGGAGATTTCGTTCGTGGCTTTTCAGAAATTTAGAATCCCGGTCAATTCACCGATCCTTTTCTAAAATTATCTGTTTAACACAGAGATCCGAACGTGTCTTGTTAAATGAAGGCCTCTCAAAGGAACTGGTGGTCTATGTTCCTCATGCGGTGGATACGGAGCGGTTTAATCCGCAGGTTTCCCCACGATACCGAACAGAACTAGGTTTACCAAGTGATAGGCTTGTTCTTGGTTATGCGGGAGCGATTTCTCAGGACAAGGGAATTGAGCCCCTACTTCGAGCAGTCACCCAGTTGTCAATTGAACAAGATTTTCACTTGTTGATTGCGGGAGCAAAACCTAGCCTGGGAAAACTCTGGAATCGGATAAAATCTCTCAGATTGGACAATGTGACGTTTCTGGGGACCTTAGACCATACTGATATGCCTTGCTTCATGGCATCCTTAGATTTGTACGTAATTCCGTCATATACTGAAACCTTGCCAACGACGCTGCTTGAAGCATTAGCCACCGAAACACCAGTATTAGCTACAGCAGTAGGTGGAGTGAAAGATTTCATGCAAGATCGGTTTGGCATCATGATTGCGGCACCTCAAGAAAAGTTGATAATACAAGCTTTGAAAGACTGGCGTAATCGCAAACCGAAATTAAAAACGATGGGTTCTGCCGGAAGACAATTTGTAGTGGAACATCATAATTGGGAAAAGTCAAGTAAATTAACTGAAGGAGTATATCAGGCGTGTCTTCAGAACTCCTAGAGAAGAAGCCAAATCCCCCAGAACAACGGTTTGCCCAAAATATTGTCGCCGAGGCGGTGACGATCGTAGTCATCGTGCTGTTTGGAGTCCTCTCATCCATTCTGATCGTCCGGGGATTACCACAGGCGCCCATCTACGAGTTTTACAGCTACATCTTGGTATTTACGTGGATCAATGTGCTTCTTCCGATTGGGATTATGGGAGTTGACGTGGCCTTAATGAAACATGTGCCAGAGATTATGAGCCAGCGTTCATCCTCCCTTTACCGTTTGATTGGTTGGGCTATTATTACATCGTTTGCTACAAGTGTGGGAGTGGTCGTTATCATCTATTTCCTGCTTGTTGTGTTACCACCGAACTTGTTTGTTCCACTTTACATTATGCCCTATCTTACCCTGGCGCTTCTTACCATTCCTTTAACAGCTGTAAGTACTGCACTTCAGGGTGTTTTCCGGGGAATGCAAGAAATGCGATTTTGTGCTGGCGTCATGGGTTTGTATCATAGCGCCTATTTTGCGGGATTAACCCTTCTCTTCTTTACAGGGATTATGACATTAGCTGGTGTCATCTTGCTGAATATTATGGTGTCTCTAATCACGATTGGAGTTGAGTTTGGAATTTTGGCTGTTCTATTACATCGCTATCGAATCGTCGCTAGCCCCATGACTTCACCAGTTTCATTGAAGCCATTTCCAAAAACAGCGTTGTATGCCCTGTTCTTAGCGCTCCTTGGTTCAGTGTTTTTGTATGCACCCTTGTTGATTGCTAACATATTCCGAACCTCTGACTTGTTATTAGCAGGGCTAGGGCTAGCCTTAACGTTGGCAGTATATGTTCAACGAGGTCAGGCTGCCCCATTTCGAGTTTTGATGCCGCGTACCGCTGGTGAAGTCGCACAGCAGGCATGGTCCACTATTAGGACGTATATGAGCCGAGCTTGGAAGTTGGGCGTATTATTGAGCGCATTTGTTGCAGTTGTTACGCTCTAT
>JBHLSA010000248.1:0-612 GCA_048882025.1 Candidatus Thorarchaeota archaeon
CCCATCTCTCAATCTCGTCATGGAGTACCAACAGGTGTTGTTTCGGTGCCATGCCGTTATATTCACTCAGCAATCTCTCTTCTTCGAATGAATGATATCCAAGCAACTATTGATCTAGTCTATAGTTTTACCCAAGCCTGGCAACCCTAGGACGAGTGATAGTTATGAGGATTCCAACTGTTGAAGAAGCGTTGAAAGGCGAAACGAATATCATGTTAGCAACTGTTGAAAACGACCACCCACGGGTTCGCCCAGTTACTTTGCTTGAGCATGAGGGTGACCTCTTTGTACTCACAGGCAGTAGTAACTCAAAAACCAAACAAATCCAAGCAAATCAAAACGTAGAAGTTCTCAGGCTAGTTGAATATCAGGATAGGACCGGATATATCCGGTTTAGTGCAATTGCGAAAATTGTTGAGGACCCTGAGATTCGTAAACGAGTAGCCAATGCCTCGAGTTACTTCTATGAATATTGGGAATCCCCAGAAAGTCCTCAATACACATTATTACATCTAGTTCCAAATAGAATTGAATATATGAAACCAGGTCAACAATATCCTGAATTAATTAAGAAGTTCGAATTCACCAAATAAAATTACCGGTTCTTTATTT
>JBHLSA010000248.1:622-3355 GCA_048882025.1 Candidatus Thorarchaeota archaeon
AGTAGGACAAGTTATTTCTATAGGCGTAATTACAATCTGAGTAAACGGCACCTCTTGAGATTAATTTTATGACCAATAGGCGGACCGGTTAGCGTACGGTGAGTTAAGGCGATGGAATCTAACAATACCACCGAGAGGATGAATTCTGTTAGTATGCAGCCATCGCTAAAAATCGAAGGAAATGCTGTTAGAATCGAAGGCCAATTGGTACCCCTTTATAGTGGTTCTATTGATTATTGGCGTATCCCCCATCAAAATTGGAAAAAGGTCTTAGATCGCATTGTAATTCTCGGTTTTCGTATTATTACGACAACTGTTCCATGGAACATTCATGAGGTAGCCAGTAACCTCTTTGATTTTGGCACAACAAATGAGCAACGAAACCTTGAAGGATTTCTTAATCTCTGTCAAGAAAATAAGCTCTATGTCATTGTTCGACCAGGACCCTGTGTAAATGCGGAACTGAATTATTTTGGGTATCCGAAACGAATTCTTTACGATCCTGAAATTCAAGCGTTATCTGCATTTGGTACACGCGTTATAATTCCTGCAACACCGAATCCCTTTCCGATGCCTAGTTATGCAAGTGAGAAATTCTATGATGAAGTTACCAAATATTTTGATGCAATTTGTCCCATTTTCGCCCGTCACCTAGCTCCCGGGGGTTCCATATTAGGTGTTCAGATTGATAATGAGCTACCCCTGTTGTTTATGAACGGGGCGTTTAGTGCCGATTATTCTAAACATGCTATTCGCTGGTATCATGAATTCCTTGCAGGAAAATATCCCTCTATTGGAGCTCTTAACCGTGCATATCGGACACGCTATAATACTTTTGACCAAAATGAGCCGCCTCGCGCATTAGCAACAACGGAACGTGAGGCACTTCCTCGCTATCTAGATTGGATGGAGTTTCAAGAATATTACATTGGACTCGCAATAAGTGTGCTTGCAAGTTTATTATGGTCACGTGGAGTTCGAGGAGTGATTTCATATCATAATTCCCGTAAGATTTACCCAACACACCCATTGAACATTTCCCGAACCGAACGTGAAATTGATATCCAAGGCGTTGGATTATACCTCAGCAAGAAGCAGTATGATCAGATCCGTCGAGGCGCATTATATCTACCAACTGTGAGCCGATTGCCATACATTGCAGAGGGAGGCTTGGGCACATGGCCCTGGGGTCCACCGCTAACATGGAGTGACCAACAATTCGCCCTCATAGTTGCAATGATGTATGGTTTCCGAGGGTTCAACGCCCACATGCTGGTTGACCGTAATCGATGGATAGGCAGCCCAATTTCCCAAGGAGGGGAAATCCAAAACGAACCAGCTACCTTCTTGAAACGTTTCCTTACAATACTGAATGAGACGGAATTTCATACATTAACACGCAATGTGCCAGTACTTCTTTTACGAAATATTGAATATGAACGACTTCATGGCCTCTGTGTGAATTCCAATTGGCTTACTCATCTTATGGGTATTCCAACAGAATTGCTATTGAGCAATAAAACCTTTAGCTACACAGAAACTATCCAGAAAGCTTATCCTGCCACCTGGGATGCATTCTATTGGGGATTAACTCAATCAAAAATTCCTTTTGCTATCGGCGACAGCGAAATGGATCGTCCCGCGCTGAGTCACTACCAAGCTCTTTTCATGCCCACTTTTGATTTCATGTCAGATACACTCCAGCAGAAAATATTAGAATATGTTCAACACGGTGGCACCGCAATTATTGGACCTGAAATTCCTTACATGGGTACAGATATGCGAGGATGTACCATATTAGCGGATAGTGCAGAACTTCAAACAAAAAGCACAAGACGACCACTAGTTGGACTTCATGACCCCTTTAGCATGGAAAACAATCAAGTACGGGTAGGCAGCCGCACAGCGGGTATTGTAAATTCCTATGGAAAGGGCACTATCATTTATCTAGGAATTACACTTCCTCCAACTTTGGGACGTGAAGATGCAGTTGAAGCCCATAATGTAGTAACACAAACCCTTAAACATTTGAAATTGAAACCTGTTGGTGACCGCTTCAATTATTCGGTGGATGAAATTTTCTATGGAGTACGTGGTCCTAGTGTTATTTTCCAAGTAAATGCTACCAACCAACCTCAGTCAGTCACTCTCCAGGTAGCTCAACGTGCATTGATCCGAGATTTATGGACTGGAGAGCAATTACCAACAAGGGGCCCTCAGGAGATTGCTTTAGACCCATATGATTTTCGTGTATTTGAGGTGGTAAGGTGAGAAGGCTCAACGAGAATTACGAATTTCATAAAGTGGATTCTTCACAATGGTTTAATCTTCTTTCCGCCTTACCCCAATTCTCTAGCCAACGGGGAATCCTTTATCTTCTTTACCAAAATTCAGAAATTATTCATGCATTTCATTCCCTTCAGGGTGTTCGCCCAGATCTTACAGGACCATTTTCTACGCCTACTATTGTGATCCAACAACTTCAACACCGCGAAGATGTTGATGCTGTAATCATGTTAGAACAAGGTCTAGCAATCTACCTAGTGGCAAAAATGCAAGGTGCGTTTACCCCGGAAATGGATATTTTTCAGTATCTAGAATTAGCTCATGAAAGTGTTGAGGAAGAGTTCGGACGCCGCTTCCATGTATGGCCCAAGGAATTTTGGAGGAGAGGATTATTTACACTCTTCCAGCGTATTCGAATGTTAATCGATGAATTACCGTCGGATTTTG
>JBHLSA010000249.1:0-3351 GCA_048882025.1 Candidatus Thorarchaeota archaeon
CCATGAGAGCGCACTGATTCGTCACTTCAACACTCGAAAAGAAGTTCTACGAGCTTGGGAAGAAAAGATTGGTGCTAGGTTTTCACCGTTTCGTGGTTTTAAGATGCCAGATAGTCGCCTATACATAGAAGATAGCGACTTTCTTGATTCAATTGTTGACCTAATCATTACGAATGAACGGCATGTCTTCATCAGAGGACCTGTTGGTTCTGGGAAGAGTACATTGATGCTTTTAGCATTAAGAGATTTACCAACACTGGCGGATCGCAAGGGCAACAAATTCATCACGGGCTATGTGGGAATGACGGGACTCTATGAAAAACAGATGGCTTCAGCTATTGCTGATTCCCTCAGGATTAAGTATCGAAGGTCATGGGAATCAAGTCAGATTATTGATGCTGTTGCAAAAGAAAGTCTTCGAAGGTATCTTGAGGAAAAGAGTCGTACTGCATTATTCATTGAAGATGTTGCAGATAATCAAGAAGCGGCATTTCACAAACTAAGATTCCTTGCTGATTTACCTACTGAAGAGATGGTTGATGCATACTCAGGAGCTCTTGATGAACCTATTTTTACACTAGTAATGTCAGGAACCTTGATCTATTGGAATGCAATGCTTTCATTTTTGCCACAGATAGCTGATCGTACGGAACCACTTGATGTTCCGCCGCTCAATGATGCGAAGGCAAAAGAGTTCATAGGCCGTCGAATTGCCTATGCGCAAAACCGGATTGATACCTTTGATCCGGATAATTTCAGTATCTATCCCTTTTCAAACAGTGCGATAGATGTCATTAACAATGCTGCAAAAGGAAACCCACGAGACATTCGAATGTTGGCACGAGGGTGTCAACAAGTAGCAGCTGAAAATCTTAGGAACTCAGGAAGTCCAGATGTGACAAAAGAAATTGCAGAGCTTGTATCTGAAGCGTACGCAACTTTACTCAGGGAGGTCCAATAAAATGAGTCTACTTGGAAAATATCGAAAAGAAGCAGAAAAAGATGAAGATGAGGTAAAGCCACGAGCTGTGGTTGAAGAAACTGTTCCAAAACATAGTGAACTGTTACCTTCAGTCCCCAACAAGGAACGTAAGAGTCCTATCGTTTCATTTTCTATTCCGACGGATCTCAGAGCTTGTCTGAAAGCAATTAGAAAAACAAAAGCAATCAACCTGAGTATGTGGGTAGAAAAACAGCTTCGTGAAGCTGTTGCTCAAGAATTTCCGCAAATTGCAGAAGAATTTCTTGATAGTTGAATGACCTACGATTGTAATACTAGTATTAAATGTAGGATGTTCTAACGAGAGCGAAATTCTGCATATTCTGTTACTTTTGATATACAAAGAGCTGCTAATGCAGGATCGTCATAGCAAGGTATTCTGTTCATCTCAAGTAGGTCTTTCCCGGGTTTGCCAACATCTCCAGCAAGCCATACTCCAACAACTGGTTTGTTGGTTGAAGCTGAACGTACTCCTTCAAGTGTACCAGCAGCATGTTCGGTTTGTGTCATACCTGAAAAAGTTGGAACAGCACAAATGACTAGTAGAGTGTCAACATTTTTGTCTTTTAGCAATAGTTCTGTAGCTATTCTATACTCTCGTCTACCACCACTTGCTACAACATCAATTGGGTTATTTAATGAAGCCATGGGCGGAAGAACTTGGCGAAGCTCTTCTTGTGTGTTAGTTTCCAAGTCGGGGATCTTTAGATTAAGTTTTGATGCTGCATCAGTTGCTAGAACACCTGCACCTCCTGTATTACTAATAATACCAACGCGACTACCCTTGGGCATTGGTTGATAATCGAAAAGTTTGCATACTTCGAATAGAGTGTCAAGAGTAGGAGCTGTTACACATCCTGCTTGACGAATCATTCCATCAAATACTTTCAACGAACCAGCAAGTGATCCTGTGTGTGATTGTGCAGCTTTACCGCCAGCCTCACTTTGTCCTCCTTTCAATATTACAACAGGCTTTTCTTTTGCAGCAGCATGTAGCGATTCGAATAATTCTCGACCTTCGTCGACACCTTCAATATAAACTGCAATAACGGTTGACTTTGAATCTTCCCGAAAATAGTTAATAATTTCAACAAAACCTACATCAGCAGAATTACCAATACTGGCAAACTTGCTCATTCCAATTCGTTTTGCTCTGGTTGTGTAGATTATCATACCACCAAGAGCCCCGCTTTGAGAAACGAATGCAATGTTTCCTCTTTCTGGCATCATTGTAAAAGTGCCATTGAAAAGTCGACTATTGGATACCCCTACACAATTGGGACCAATAATCCGGACTCCAGACTCTCTAGCTGCTTTGACAAGTTTTTTTTCGAGCTCCAGACCTTCAGTTCCAGTTTCGCTGAACCCTCCAGAGATGATGACTGCGTTTTTAGCTCCTGCGTTTCTTATCTCAGACATCAGCGGTGCACAGTATTTCGCAGCTACTGAAACTATCACAAGATCAACAGGTTCAGGTAAGTCTGCGAGACTTTTGTATGCAGTCACGCCCAAGACACGGTCTCTACTATGAGTAATAGGATAGACTTCAATCTCTGATGCCAACAGATTCATCATTATTGAGTTGCCTAATTTTCGATAGTCTGCAGATGCTCCTACAAGAGCAACCCGTTTGGGGTTGAAGAAGGGATTCATACTCTTGACCAATTTGGTCTCAGAACCTGTCATGAGTTCACGCCAAAAACGAAGCTGATTTATGTCTGTCGAGGATTAGATACTTGTATTACTGGTAGTACATTTGTCTTCCCTTACGTAGAAGTCTTAGTAGCTTAATCAATTTCCCACGGTTAATGCATTCCATTTCGAGATGACTGTTAATTACATAGTCAGCCTCTGGACATTTCTTATAGAGATTCTCAATCGATTTTTTCGTGGTTTCTATTATTTCACGATTCCTACTATTACATAGGATATCAACAAGAGTAGATGCAGCAGATTCATGGTAGAAATTTCCAATGGATAAAATTGCTGTTGTTGCGATTCGTGAGTCTTCCATACGAGATGTCTTTTCTAAAGTAATTACTGAGTCAAGGTCTCGTACAGCAATATGAGCATTGATACATTTCAGAATCTGCTTAAAACTATCAGTCGATGGTGAATCTTTGTACTCTGAAGATATATCATCAAGAAGAATGTTAAGAGTTGGAATGGCATGTTTACTTCCCAAGTCGCTTAATTCATCAATGTCTTGATCTATTATATGAGAAAGCAGCTTTTGGTACTCTTTGTTTGAAGGTCGTGTAAGATTATCTTCCTCATTTAGTGAAGGTGTTATTTTGTTAATTTCAGAAGGCTGTTCTTGTATTACAGATAATACGAGATTTAAAGTATCA
>JBHLSA010000250.1:0-3340 GCA_048882025.1 Candidatus Thorarchaeota archaeon
GGACACCCAACCCGAAAAAAAATCGCCTCTTTAGCCCTTTCAGCTGATGAAAGTGATATACCACTATTATCCTGGCAAACCTACCTAGAACAAGACTTCTAAGCTTCCTTGTATAGAACAATTTTCTTCTCTTGAAGATTAGCGGAGTTCTAAATGAATCGATTCAATGAAAATGTGGTAGAATTTCTTTACTAGCAAGTTCCATTGCCTGTCGTTTTTTTGGTCCAATCGGTGAACCCAAGACAAACTGAGTGATTCCAGTTTTTTGTAATGCTGCAATTTTTTCCGTGCATTCTACAGGTGTTCCACGAATGCAAAATGCATCAAGCATTGTTTCTGTTACTGCAGCAAATGCTCCAGGAAAATCTCCTTTGCTAAGTCCATCAGAGATGGGTTTAACACTTTCAACGCTGATCCCATGGCGTTCTAAAACAACTGGAGGTGAACCTGCGACAATAAACGCCACTACAGGCACAGCAGCCTTAGTAGCTTTTTCAATTTTTTCTGCAACTGATACGCTAGCGTAGGCTGCAACATCGATTTCTGAAATCTTACGTTGCTCTTCTTCTACGCCTTTCTTGATTTGTTTCAATGCAAACTCAAAATCACGTGGATGTGAAGCATTTACCAGAACTCCTTGTCCCTTTGCTCCAGCGAGCTGAAGCATTTTTGGTCCTTGCGCACCTATGTATATAGGAATTTTACCTGTTTTTTCAAATGCTACTTTCGCCTTCTCAACGGTAAACACAGTTCCTTTGAATTCGTTGATTTTTCCTGAATCGAAGAGAGTACGAAATATATGGACGCTTTCTTTAACTGCAGTTAGTGGTTTTGTTCGTTCTATTCCAAGAAGGTTCAACGTAATCATATCACCTGCGCCAATGCCGAGGATTGCACGACCTCCAGAAAGATTGTCTAATGACATGAGTGTTGAAGCGGTTTGGACTGGATTAATCAAGTAGGGGTTTGTGACTCCGGGACCAAGCATAATTCTGTCGGTATAATTTGCGAGCAAACTCAAGATCACGTAAACACTACGGTTGTTAAAGTGGTCTGTAATCCAACAGAAGTCAAATCCATATTTTTCCGCTAAGATTCCCAAAGCAGTTGTCTGCCAATAAGCTTCTTGTGGAACGAATTCAACCGCAAAATGCAGCTTCGAAGTCATCTTTAATGCCTCTAGAAATGGGATTGAATTACTTTAGCAGAGTAATTAGATTTAAAGTAAAGGGGTTCATGCCTTCCTAACCGATTTTAGGTCACAAAAGCTACATTTTTATAAACCTTAACAAGCAGTCTTGCACCTTGGAGGTAATCATCTGTCACTTGCTCTTGCCGCAGGCCCTTTGGCTGTAATGATCATTGTTTTTATCTTTGGACTTCATCTTTTTATCGAATATATACGTGCTCATGATGTTGATAGATCACTATTGATGTATGCACTCTTGATGTTATGGCTCTATGCCCTTGGTTATGGTATACTGGGCATGAGGTACATCGTGGTGATTCCAAATGCTACTCTCCCTATGCTTCAAGGCTGGGATCTTTTATACGCCTTTTCTATTGGAGCTGCTGGCTTCTTTGGACTTTTCTGGATTATCCGTGTTAGCCATCCAAACTTCTTCAAAAAGCGAGGTAGATGGGTTGCTTTGTTACCAATCCTTGCCACTGTCGGCTATTTGACCCTAGCATATCTAGCTACAATTACTCATCCTACTTTAATTTCACTTGGATTTGTCACTGCCCTAGCTCCAAACCTCACAACCTATTATGGATTAGGCTTTACTGTTCTCGCCTTCGTCAATCTAGTTATGTATATTGGTGTTCGTCCCATCGGTTTATGGTTTATCTATCTCCGTCGACGCCGTTCTTTGGGAACTAAAGTAATGATGAAGGACCTAATGGTGTGGATCGGACTTCTCCTCATCTTTGTTACAATCCTTCTTGATACCGCGATGCGCTTTGTTCCAGGGTCAGACTTCATTGTCGTCTATGGCCGAGGTCTTCTCGCAGTTGGGTTCTTCCTCTTCTGGTTTGGATATCGGCTATCAAAAATTATAATACGATAAAACCATTAATCAGATTAACACAACAACCCGTAAATCTTAGTAGGCGATTTACGGGCACTTTTTTCCTTTCTTAGCTCGCATAATGTAATTTTCCACATAAATCTCCCCTTTAGTGAAGATTATAAAGGACTTGATATCCTTTTTCGAATTCGAGGAATGTTCAAAGTGCAATATCTAATTGAAAATTCAATTTCATTCAGCATTGGAATTGTTTTTGCTATTTCAATGCTAATACTCACAGTGATCCTTCTTTTGCGTCGACGGGAATTTACTGGAACTAAAAAACAAGCATATCTTCTGCTTAGTCTCGCCCTACTCTTCTTTGGAATCGGGCATATTATTTGGAACTTACGCGCTGTCTTTGTTCCACGCTTTACGACAGCGATCTTGCTCCTTCCATACTGGCAAGGATTTTGGGCATCCATAATGCTTAGTATTACATTCTTGGGGTTGTGGGGGCTTCAACTAACACGCCCCGAATGGTACCAGAATCGTAAATGGGTTGTCATTATTCTTTTCATACCTTGGATTGCTGTCATTCTGAATGTTCTTTTTCTTACCGATCCTAATACAGCCGTAATAGTTTGCTCAGCATTAATTAATGATATCCAACCTAATTTGTTTCAAATTCTCCTTGTTGGACTCAGCCTTACCCTCTTTATCGGTTTAGCATTCGATTATTACTACCGCTGTTATCGATCACATCCCACTAAGCTATATCCCTTTATTGCTCTTTTAGGGCTTGTACTCATCTTATTTGGCGGCATTCTAGAAACTAAAGTCATTCCTATTTGTCAGATTATTACCATGGGACGTATCCTAATGCTCCTTGGCTTCTGGTTGACCTCAATTGGAATTCTTCGCATCACGCCACTGACTTCTAAATAAGATGATTCGTAATTCAATATCCTTGTGTGGATTATGTATGAACAAAAATCAGTCGGAACAGACACAACAAATCTGGACACCCACGATAATCATTTTAATCACCATAATGCTTGCTCTCCTTCTGGTAACAGCATATTATGGCTATATCACAGGCGTACTCTGGGTTCTTAGTCTTGGCATTATCTATGGCATGATCACTGCAACTGTATACTATTTTAATGCAAAGAGTAAACAAAAAATTGGACTACACTACGTCGTACAAACTGTGGCTGTATTTGCGATTCTTATCACGTTTGTTAGTTTGCAGAGTGTCTTTGGTCCAAACACCCTAATGTTAGATTATATTGTGTTGGGCTTTAGCATGCTTTTCGCTGCAGGGACTT
>JBHLSA010000251.1:0-3337 GCA_048882025.1 Candidatus Thorarchaeota archaeon
ATTTACCATGGCGACGAAAGACGAAATCATAAACATGCTCGAAAATTTACGCGTGAAATTTGATACATCCGAAATCAAGTCCAAATTCACAGGGTTTAATCGTACACTCCAATTTCACTTTACAGATTTAAAGATAAGCTTTCATACATGTATTCATGATGAGACTATGGATACATTCACGGAAGGCGAACTGGAAAAGCCTAACCTTTTGGTGACGACTGATAGTGGAACACTTATGGGAATAATGAATGGAACTCTTAGTCCCTTGGATGCTTACTCTGTGGGTTCTCTGAAGGCTAAAGGTAGCATGACAGATCTTCTCAAACTACAAATCCTGATGTAACCAGAAAGGCAGAAGGAAACGCTGAATAATGCGAATTCTAATCACTGCGTCTTTTCATGAAGACGGTCTCAAAATCCTCCGGCAGCACGCCACAATCATTCACGAAGATTGGCGAAGTACGGGACATATCTATTGGGGTGAAGAGCTCCTAGACAAACTAAAAGAGGTCAAAGCTGATGCTGTAATTGTCGAAGCCGATGCAGTGACAGAAGAGGTAATTAAAGGAACTTCGCTGAAATTTATAGGCTGTGCCCGAGATGATCCAAAGGAAATTGATTTGGATGTAGCTCTAGCAAAGGGGGTTCCAGTTTTCTATGCCCCTGGTAGGAATGCTAATTCAGTTGCTGATTTAACGATATTACTCATACTAGCCCAAGCCCGAAAATTAATCCTAACGGATCGAATGCTTAAATCGGGAAATGTTCAAATTGAGAGCGCTGAAGAGTTTACCCAACTTCATGATTCTCTCAAAGGTTTGGAATTGGGACGAGTAACAGTGGGTATTATCGGCTTGGGACAAATCGGAAAGCGGGTTGCGAAACGGCTTCAAGGTTTTGGGCCTCGTATTCTTTTCTATGATCCTCATGTCAATTCCGATGTTGGAAAAGAGTTTGGCGCAGAGAAAACTGAATTAGAGCCTTTGATGCGCCAAGCAGACTTTGTTACCCTCCATACACGTGCGACGCCTGATACCTTTCGCATGATTAAAGAGGAACAAATAGGATGGATGAAGCCGACGGCTCATCTCATAAATACGGCTCGCTCAGCCATCATTGATGAAGATGCTTTGTTTGAAGCCATCAAGGATGGTCGAATTGCTGGTGCCGGTTTAGATGTACACTCCCGTGAACCTGTGAGTTCTACAAATCGCTTCTTAGCGCTAGATAATGTAACAGTGACACCACATATCGGAGGCAACACTAGCGCAGTTGTTTATCGTCAATCCATGATTTTAGCCGAAGACATTGATCAATTTCTAAAAGGAGAAACGCCCAAATACTTAGCTAACCCAGAGGTCCTCAAAATATCTTAAATAAGGGAACATTATGTCCCCACAACTTCTATTGGTACTCGACTTTGGTACCTCCGGCATCAAATCCATGATTTTCGCTCCCAATGGAAAGCTGCATTCTCATCTCTTTACTCCAATCCAATATCAGGATTCAGACGGACTGTCAGGTATTGGGAAAGAGTTTGATGCTTCTGCAGTATGGAAAACTTTCTGTGATATGATTCCGCGAAGTCTAAAAGAGACGAAATGTCAGCCAGATGATATTCTCGGGATAGCAGCTACCAGTCAACGCCATGGTGCCGTTTTTCTTGATAAAAAGGGCGCGGTCCTATATTCAGGTCCTAATCTCGATGCTCGAGGCGTGTTTGTCCAAGATGCAGTAGTGCAAGACTTAGCAAATGTTTGTCCTGCGACAGGGTGTTGGCCTCCATTGCTCTATTCCCTTTGTCGGCTTCTTTGGTATAAACGAGAGCGCCCGAAGCTCTTTGCGCAAATCTCACATGTGTTATCAATTAGTGACTGGCTTGTCTATCAACTTACTGGTGAAGTTACTACTGATCCCTCACAGGCCTCGAACACACAATTTATGGATATAAAAACGTCTTCATGGGCTTCGGAAATTTTGGACTTAGTGGGTATCACCGAGGAACTACTTCCTCCAATTGTTGAACCAGGAACAGTTGTGGGAAATGTATCAGTTGCTGCTCATAAAAGTACAGGGCTATCAAAATCTTCGATTGTAGGAATTGGGGGGGCAGATACACAATGTGCTCTTTTAGGTTCGGCTGCTATTGATGCAGGTGATGTAAGCGTAGTTGCTGGAAATACTGCCCCCGTTCAATTAGTTACGGCGAAGCCCATTATTGACCCTCAGCGACGCCTTTGGACAGGAAGGTTTGTTTTACCTAGGAGGTGGGTATTGGAAGCGAATACAGGTACAACTGGATCGGTGCTACGATGGTTCGTTCAAAACATGATTGTACCTTTATGTCCAGAGCTAGAGGGGCAAAATATTCAGGCATTCAAACAGATTGACAAGCTAGCTTCTGAAGCTAAACCAGGAGCTCTTGACACATTTGCGCTCCTTGGACCCGCTATTATGGATGCAAGTGACCTGACGACGGTCAGACCCTGTTTGTTTCTTTTTCCACCACCAGCTTCCCCAATTGTCACACCCATCTCTATTCGAGACATCACAAGAGCTCTGCTCGAAAATATCTGGTATGCCATTCGAACTAATCTTAACCTCGTTCAAGACCTTGCCGCTACAAGCTTGGAAGATGTTACTGTTACCGGTGGTATGGCTCGAAGCAATTTTTGGTTACAAATGCTAGCTGACGTAACAGGGCTTCGAGTCAAATCTGGTTTTGTAAAGGAAGCGTCTGGTCTAGGAGCTGCAATTTGTGCAGCCAAGGCTGTTGGGCTTTTTCCCTCTCTTACAGTTGCTATGCAGAAAATGGTAGTGTTACAACCCGAAGTGGCGCCACGGGATGCAATACATGCCAACTACGAAACCTATTTCACTCGATGGCAAGCATTGTACAAGCAATCAGCTAATCTTTAGTTTATTAATAAATTATAGGGGTGGATTGATATCACGCAAGATAACACCAGACATGCAAAAAATGAAGTGCTTAAAACTTGTCAATCGATGCAGAGTGCTGAACTAGTTATCGGTAGCTCGGGTAATGCCAGTTTCCGTATCGAAGACTCAGATACTATTGCGATTACACCGAGTAGTGTGGATTACGCTTGTATGGTTGCGGATGATGTAGTAATTGTGAATCTAGATGGAGATGTCGTGGAAGGTGATCGCAACCCCTCTATTGAATATCCGCTACATCTCGCTATCTATAAATCGCGTCCTGATGTCAATGCCATCGTTCATACCCACTGCGTATATGCATCAGCTCTCGCTGTTCTTCATGTACCTCTTCCTCCAATCGTTGATGAATTTGTTATTCGACTCGGAGGTCAAGTGG
>JBHLSA010000252.1:0-3334 GCA_048882025.1 Candidatus Thorarchaeota archaeon
CTGTAGAAGCCACAGCGATTAGAGAGTTGCTTCCCGAAAAAATGGGAGAAATTATCATTGACGTTGGTGTGGGTACTGGGATGTCATTATCAGTGCTCCGAGGTTTCTTAGGCCATTTCATTGGTGTCGACATCGCTTGGCAAATGATTGAGAAGGCTATCCAGAAAACCAAGAATTTCATCAAGTCTCATCTTGTTCTGGCGGATGGAGAACTTTTACCATTTCGCGAGGGAGTAGCTGAATTGGTTGTGGGCATCACAGTGCTTGAATTCGTTCCCAATCCAGATCATTTACTTCGTGAAATCTTTAGATGTCTCATTCCGTCAGGAAAACTTCTGTTGGGTGTCTTAACTTCAACAAACCTCTGGGCAATGGAACGACGGATTCGGGGACTTGTACGAACGGATGTTTTTCGTTACGCACGTTTTTCTAGCCCTTGGCAAATAAGACGATTGCTACATCGTATGGGTTTTTTTGATGTCCATTATCGTGGATCAGTATATGCTCCTTCGTTCACTCCCCAAAGTCTTCTTGCCAGTTTCTTAAAAATTGATGAAAAAATTGGTAACCGTTGGTTTTGGCGAACAGTAGGTGCATTTCTCGTTATTCGTGCTCAGCGCGGTTTACCAATAATTTCTGAAGTAAACCGTTGATAGGGATCTTTTCCAGGTTTTAACGATTCGACTTTGTTGGGATATTCGATAGCTATTCGTTTTCTTCGGGTGAACTGTCCAATTTGTGTGGAATTCCTGCCAGACTGTTTAAGGCTCTCTAAGCAATCATCAACCGCTTCTTTTGCAACGATAATTAGAAAACTACCAAAAGATGAGCAATGAAGAGCATCCCAATTCAAATACTCAAAAAGACGGAGGGCTATTTCATCCCATGGTATGGAATTGTATTGTATCGTTATGCCCAGACCAGTAGCTTTCTTGAGTTCCATTAAGCCCGATGCAAGCCCTCCTTCAGCTAAATCATGCATCAATTTAATTCGCTCATGAGGTAGAAACTCAATCATTGGTGCTACAACGAAGGGCGTTAGGTCTTCTGCAACTTCTTCACGATAAGAACGAGGCACATTTGCATCGACTAAAGATGGTTCTACATTTGCTACAAACCAGAGGGTCTCTCGCGCAACAGGCCCAACAGCAATGATGACATCCCCAGCTTTGACATTCATGGGAAGTCTAGGTGTACTCAATAATTCACCAAAACATGTTGTGGCGATCAGTGGGATTTGGAGGCCATCATAACCACCCGTATGACCACCAAGTATGCAGATATTGAGTTTATCAGCTTCCCTTCCAAGCTGCTTCATGGTATTTTTCAACCAAATTTCTTCCGTATCGGGAGGGTAGTATACACCAATTGTAAGATATCGTGGTATCGCCCCGGCCATAGCAACATCGGTAGCAGAATAATGTACGGCGAAAAAGCCATAGAATCGCTTCGGAATACCAATAACAGGATCTGAAGCAACCACTAGGTTGCCATTTATCTTAGTAGTCGCAAAATCTAACATAACACTTCGTGGGTCATCAGACCGCGGAATGTGGGGGAATACAAGTCTTTCAAGCTCCTGGAGTGGGAGTTTTCCTTTTGGAAGCGACATAATAATGCGAACCCAAGGGACACTGCAATTTCACCAGTTATAACGAATACGGTTGATAATCTTATGAGAGCAAAATCAGTTAGTATGATTCTTACGTTTTTGTAGTTGGGGTTCGATTGCTATCAAACTCGTGGCTAGGAGAATGAGGGCCGCACCTATGAATTGCCAGAACGCAACCGGCTGATTCAGAAAAATAACGCCAAATACTACAGCACTAACTGGATCCAATAGAAGAATTATGGAGGCAGCTGAAGCATCGAGGTTTTCCACTCCAATGTTAGTTAAAGTATATGGAATGGTGGTTGCAATTAGGGCAAATCCCATTAAAAGTAACCAAGTATGAGGAGGGAGGAAAAGTTGTATACCGACAATTCGTGGATCATTGATAAAGAAGCTAATAATGAGAATGATTGGTCCCAACCACAACATCGCAAAGAAATATCCCCAGAAAGTAGTAACGGTGGGACGATAACCTTCATACCCACTCCATTTTCGCCCCAAAACCATATAACATGCGGCAAAAATTGCATTAAAGAGTGCGAGGATAATTCCTGCTAGTGGAATAGGAGTAAGTTCAGGTGTTAAAGGGAGCGAGACAATTACCGCACCACCAATTGAAAGGGGAACGGCGATAAGCCGAGTGAGTGTGAGAGGTTCATTGAGAAAAATTCGACCAAAAAGGAGAGTGATTGCTGGATAAAGATAGGTGAGAGAAACAGCAACCACGACCGGTGTTCCAATGGCAATAGCTGTAATGTAAGCGATGACTCCGAGTGCAATACCAATTAATCCATAAACAATGAATTGAGGGAGATGTTCTTGTTTAATCATCGTATTTCGAAAACGAAAGGCTACTCCAAGGCTGATGAGAAGGAATAACACAGTAAAAATTGCACGAAATAGCCCTTGCTGTAGTGAGGACACCCCAAGAAGGCTGAGATGAGTAGAGAAAACGGGTATAAGACCAAAACAAACTGCAGCGATAATGAGACTCAGATAATATAATACCTGGGGCTTCGCCATTTAAAATCCCTCAATTTACATTTTCAGGTGGATATTTCCAAGTTTAGGATTGAGAGAGATTACTGCGTTAGAGCCCGCGAGTAATGCTTTCAGATTTTCTTTCTGGAAACGGCGGAGTTTCGAATCGCTTTTGATAGTGTATTCAATAAGTTTCATATCAATACGAGTATCTACGGCCGCGAGAGCACCCAAGGAAGCTATACCCATATAACGAACATGTCCTAGCTCTTCGGCAATTTTTCGAATACTGATGTGGTACACAGCAGTTCCAGTTCGATTTGATAATTCAGAAAGCCCAATTTTGACAGGTGGTTCTTCTAAAATGTCAGTTTCAATAAGGAGGAGCTTACTACTTAAGTCAGGACTGATTGAGCAGCATTTTTTGAATGCAGGAGTGGATAGAATAATTAACACGTCAGGTATTTCGAATGTGAGTTCATAGATGGGGTTAGAAGAGATGGTAAGATCCGCAGTACATGCACCACCTCGAGCTGCAGCTCCATGTGATTCAGTTTGGAGGACATGATATCCCTTCTGAGCAAAGGCAAGACCTAAAATGCGACTCGCAGTGACTACACCATAACCACCATATCCAGCGAACCGTATTTTAAGATGTTTCAAATAACTCACCAGACTTAGCTCCAAAGTTCTTGTAAGTAATCAATTAGAGTAGGACGCTCATCGCGTTTGAAGACCCCA
>JBHLSA010000253.1:0-2933 GCA_048882025.1 Candidatus Thorarchaeota archaeon
CTTCAGGCGCAATCAGTTATACAATTCTTATTGACAATGGCCACGATAACTATTACGTTGATGATCAACTCACCAACTTCAAAAGTAGCCTCGCTCAATGGGGCCTCACCGTGATTATCGACGATAATGGAATTACACCAGAGGATCTCTTGGGTGTAGACCTTTTAGTCATTACAGCACCGTATATTGATTTCACTTTAGCAGAGATGAATGCGATTGCTGATTGGTTTGTCAATGGTACCCGAACCAATATGTTAGTCACAGGCTATTCTGATTTCTATAATCAACTCGGATTTAAACGTCCGACGCTAAACTATCTAATGGCAAATTGCACAACGCACCTACGGTTCAACGATGATCAGATTTACAACCCTGATGGCTATCAGCTCTGGTATTGTGACATCACTCAAATTCTTCCTCCCACTCAAACCTTCAATATGACAAAAGATGTCAGTGCAATTCGGATGTACTCTACTTCTAGTTTATACTACACAGATCCAGGTGCGGTTACCAATATCACCTTTGGCAATCCAAACTTTTACCAGGTCGATGATTATCTCCCCGCTGTTACGATAATCTATGATGATACCGATAATGGTGTTGGTGGAGATCGAATCCCCCTGATGGCTGTCGAGGAAGTTGGTGATTCACGGATCATGGTTTCGGGAACCACGTTTTTCAGTGATTTTGACTATCCCATTCCTGATAATGAAATTTTCGTTGAAAACGTCTGTGAATGGCTGCTCAATGCATCACTCATCGAACTCGATGTTTTTGGCCCCATGATTACTGGAGTGGTTCTTTCACCTGATCCACCACGGAGTGGGGAATCCCTTGGTATTTCAGTGGATATTTCTGATCCGGCTGGAGTGGAAAACGCGACCCTATATTATCAGATTGATGGGGGGTCTGAACAGGTTATCAGCATGGCCGGGACAGGTTCAACCTATTTAGCCCAAATTCCTGCCAATCAAATTACGACAGGAAGCATAATCACCTACTATATCAAATCGTTTGATCTGCTGGAAAACTGGAAAAAGACCTTCCCCGTCGATGTCACTATCCTACCTAATCCTCCATCTGACCCGGTTCTTACAGATCCAGGTGATACCAGTGTGACAGGCAATTTTACCATTTCGTGGAGTGCGAGTATAGATGTTGATGGAACAATATCTCACTATCAATTACAGATGTCTACAAGTTCTGACTTTTCTTCCAATCTCCAGGAATGGAATGTAACCACCTTAAGTCAGGAAATAACTGGACTCATAGATGGAACCTACTATTTCCGCGTAAGAGCCTTCGATGATGAAGATAATCCAAGTGGCTGGAGTAATAGCGAATCCATTAGTGTCGAAATAACCCCACCACCTCCCCCACCTCCACCAATTAATCCAGTGTTGGTAGGAATCATTGCGGGGGGAATAATTATTGCAATCGTAGCAATTGTGGTAATCTATTATTTCATCCGTAAGCGCTAAAACAGGAAGTGGCTCCAACCCACTTCCTCCATCATCTATTTTTCTAAACTTTCAACTGCTCTAACTCGACCTTTGGGTATGCACGTTTTATTTTTTATTTTCCACAAATGAAACTGAATAGCAGAATTATAGTGAAACTGCTTTCTGTGATTTAATTAGACGCATTTAAATACGTGGATGGATGGCAAATTCAATGGCAATGATAAGAGCGTGAACGGTATGATAGAAAGTTGTGACGCGGAATCGGGTGAAGATGTTCAACGACTCTTTCGCCGGTTGAATGACTTAGGATCTGATGTCAAAAGAAAGCAAGTAAGTGATGTTGTAGCAGTTTCTAAGGCTTTGGCCCATCCGCAGCGGTTGAAGTTATTAGCCGCCATTGGCACTCAAGAAGTCTGTGTATGTAAGCTTGTAGGTGTGAGCGAGCTAAGCCAACCAGCCATTTCACATCATTTGAATATACTGGCACGTACAGGGCTTTTATCACGACGAAGAAAAGGGCGATTTAACCACTACAAAGCAAATCCCGAACTTGTTCAGCAACTAGTGGATCAGGTTCAAAAACTATTGATTTAGTTAATTTCCTATAAGCCTATCTAGCCTGCCATGACGCTATTTTTTATTCAAATCCGGATTCAGTTGTTTAGTTATTTAGATTTGTGGTTTCGGACCAGAGTTTAGGTTTGAGTCTGAGTGCAACTTTGATGAAGGCGACCATTAGCGGGACTTCCCAGAGTACCCCAATCACTGTAGCAAAAGCGGCTGCGGAGCCAGGTCCGAAGAGAAGAATAGCGGTGGCGATGGCAATCTCAAAATGAGAACTACTAGAAATTATAGTGGTTGTCACGGTCTGCCTGTAAGTGAAATTGAGTTTGAAGGTGACAAAGAACACTGAGGTAAACATGATCACATAGTTGAGAAGAAGAACACTGCTGATCCAGAGAACATCGAGTGGTTGTGTTAGAATGACCTGGCCTTGAAATGAGAAGAGAACAATGAGAGTGATAAGGAGCGCGACAATGGCGATTTTATCAAGGATTGGCTTAAAGGTACTTGTATACCAATTTTGTCCTCGCGTATTGTATATGTAGCGCTTAACTAGTATGCCAGAGATGAGGGGAAGCACGAGGAAAAACATGGTTCCAAAAAGGAGGGTGATAAAGGGAACTGCGACATAGAAACCAATGAAGAAGGACGCAAGTGGTGCATAAAGAAGAAGAATCAAGATCGAGTTAATCGAGGTAATTACTAGGCCGAGGTTAATATTACCTCTGCCAAATTTGTTCCAAAACAGAACCATTGCTGTACAAGGTGAAACTGCTAGAAGGATAACGCCGATGGCATAGCCAGGATTCGTAGCAAGAATGGTACTTGCCAAGAAAAAGCCCAGGAACGGATTGATCAGCCAATTAGCCACGAGCGTAATTATGAGTGGTTTTGGGTATCTAATGG
>JBHLSA010000253.1:2943-3330 GCA_048882025.1 Candidatus Thorarchaeota archaeon
GCATTTTTGATTTCTCGGTATTCAATGTTAATGAGTGTTGGGAACATCATGAAGAAAAGGCAAATCGCAATCGGAATAGAAAATCCTGCAAACTGCAGGCTAGCAAGTGTTACAGCAAAGGCAGGAAAAAGCCAGCCTAACAACAATCCAAGGGCCATAAAAGAGAGAATCCAAAGCGTAAGATACTTTTCAAAAAGCCCCATCTTGACGGGCTCCTCATTATTAGGCTTGGATTGCGAAGGATGGTTCTGTTCAGTCATATTGCTATCTCCAAATTTTTTTAGATTGATGTATTCAAATATTTAAGTATATAATTAGATTGGATGTATTGATTCGTTAACAATAATCCAAAAATCAAAGGGCATTCGTTATATAACCAGATTTTAG
>JBHLSA010000254.1:0-3316 GCA_048882025.1 Candidatus Thorarchaeota archaeon
ATCAGCTCGTCCCCGTACTTCTTTCATGACCATTCCCATTAGTGGTCCAATCGCTCTTTCGCCACGGTCTAAAATCATTTTATTATTCGATTGCACAATTCGGTCAACGATAGCTTGAAGCTCATCTTTTGAAATCGGGCGCAAATCGAGCTTCTGTAGCGCGTCATCCACTGACGCTCCCGGATGCTGTGCGATCCAAATTAGAATATCTTCAATCGCCTCCTTAGCAAAACGATCTTCTGCAAGGTAATTGAAAAGGATTACAATTTGGTCCTCAGGGATATTATCAATCTCAACTCCTTCTCTCTCAAGATTCCGCCATAAGGTTTCAAGGGTTGAAGCAACTATTACTGCTAGCTCAGGGTGTTTTTTCGAAATTTGTTCAAATAAATCAATACGCAAAGAGCGAATTATTATTTGGGCTAACTCTTCACTGAGGTTATACTCTTTTTGGAATTTCTGAAGTTTCTCTTCTGGTAATTCTGGCAGTGCTTTTCTGATTAACTCAAGACGTTTTGTGCTTACTGATACAGGTGCCACATCAGTTTCAGGATACATCCGTGCGGCTCCTGGACGTGGACGTGAATAACGCGTAGTACCATCTGCCTGTGGTCCACGTGTTTCTGCAGGCACTCCCTTTAGAGCCTCTCGAGCACGATTTAAAACTGCTATTAAAGCTTCAGTTGCTGCTTCTTTATCCGCTGCGATAATTATGATGGCATCATCTTTTTTTACTTTCAAGAAGGTTCGTATTTCATTTACCTCTGATGCGGTAATTCCATAATTGGGTAATTCATCTGTATGAAAGAGCCCTTTGACTCCCCCCCAAAATCGGGCATAATCTGCAAGTTCACTCCCAAACCGTCGAGTAGGTTGTAGTTCTTTACCAACAAGTCCTGAAAAGCCTGTGAGAACAATAGCAAATACGCCTTCTTTCCGTTTTAAAGCTGATTTGATGACTTGGCTTGTGCTCTTCTCAAATAATGCGGTAATGTCGTGGATTTGTCTCTTGATATTGGATGTTTGAATACCACGCTTTTTCAATTCATCACGGAGCTTGAGAAGCTCGACTTGACGTAGAACTTCGAATCGAACTATCTGTTCAATGAGATTGAGTTTTTGTACACCTTTTATTTCAATGATGGCTCCATCTTTTGTAGATACGTTGATATCTTGGCGGATGGTTCCTAATCCCCGTTTCACTTTACCAGTGACGCGAAAGATTTGCCCAATTCGTAGTGCTGTAGCTTGAACTTGTTCTGGTGTTTTCATAACAGGGGCCGTAGCAACTTCAATTAGTGGAATCCCTAGACGGTCTAGTCGCCAAAACGTGCGAGTGTTTTCTTCACGAATTTTTCGAGCCGCATCTTCTTCAACGCCAATTGTTTGAATAGGGACTTCTAATCCATCCACATTAATGGATCCACCAAATGCTACCACAACACTACGTTGGAATCCAGTAGTGTTCGATCCATCGATCACGAGTTTCCGCATAACTTGAATCTCATCTACTGGTTGAGCTCCCATGAGAAGTGCAATTTCTAGGGCAAAATCTACGGCTTCACTATCAAGCAAATGGGGGGGCTCTTCATCTTGTTCAACTAAACAAATGCTATCATCATAATTTTCGTAAACATGTATACGCCCTTTCTGAAATTCAAATAGCGCTGCTGGATCTATGTCACCTAATTCACTTTGTGTTGGTCGTAACTGGCGAAGAAAGGTAAAATGTGGTTCATCTTCACGTATTTGTGTGGGACAATCACAGAATAGCTTTGTCTTCGTATCAAGTTGCTGGTGAACCTCAATGCCAATAAGAGCTCCTACCTTCTCATAATCAATCTTAGTCATTACCGTTTCATCTCTTCGTATTGACTGCGTTTTGAGCAATCTGTGATTTCTCCTGCCATGTTTTGTAACATGTACTTTCGTACTTCTTGTAAATCTCGAGTCTGAGCGAGCACCCACATAAGCTTGACAAAAGCAGTTTCCGCAAGCATATCTTCAGCCGGAATGACTCCACGCTGGACTAACTCAACACCAGTTCGATACACACGCATTTGCACTCGCCCCCAAATGCACTGTGATGTCATTATAATCGGAATTTTTTCTGAACTTGCTCGTTCAACTGATTTGAAAATGGCTTCAGGGGCATGCCCAAGTCCAGTTCCTTCAATTACAATTCCATGATATCCCTTATCAATTAGCACGTCGATAAGATCACCAGACATTCCTGGTGTTGTTTTAATAAGTGCCACTTTCGGATCAAACTTTGTCTGTAACTGAAGTTGGCGGTTAGCATCCCTAGACTGATAAGCTGATTTTTTCATAAACATGTGAACCTGTCCGTCTTTCACTTCTCCTAATAAGTCGGTGTTTATGGTCTTGAACGCGTCTCGACGACTTGTGTGGCATTTTCGAACCTGAGTCCCGCGGTGAAGTGCGATACTAGTATCGTCAGGTGTTTTATGCATTGCAATTACGACTTCTGCAAATGGGCCTTGCGCCGCCGCAATTACTGATCCAGTCAAATTGGTTGCGGCATCTGAAGATGGGCGGTCCGATGAACGTTGTGAACCGGTAAGAATTACAGGGGATGGAAGATTTCTTAATGCAAAGCTTAAAGCTGCAGCAGTAAAAGCCATGGTATCAGTTCCATGTGGAATGACTACTCCCGCTGATTCCTCAAGGTGTTGGGCTGTTTTCTTTGCAATAGTTGACCAATGTTTTGGAGTTAAATTTTCACTAAATATGCTATACAAAACTTCAGCTCGTATATTCGCAAAATCTCCCAATTCAGGAACCACATTATAAAGATCCCCTGCTGATAATGCGGGATTTACTGCACCCGTGTGATAATCTACGCGGCTAGCAATGGTTCCTCCGGTACTAAGGATGCTTACCATTGGTAAGCCTTTCTTGGTTTTTCGTTCAACAGAAGGAAGCTCAGGCCTTGTTACTTGACCTGATTTCAAACGTTGGAGGTCTTGGATTTTTTTTACATGAAATCCAACATTATACCCAGAATCCAGTTTAATCACAATGTGCTCTTCATCAGCACCAATCTCCGCACGAGGAATCACGATTCCTTCAAAAGTACTTTGCTGGGTTTTTACCTGAATTCGATCTCCGACTTGAACATTCGCCTTTTTAAGGATTTTTTGGGCTTCACCAAAGTAGCCAGCAGCTTCTTTTGATGCCATAATGAACGACCGCCTGTAAGATGTTGGGTCTTAGAGCTTTTAGGACTTTGCCCAACTTCATGTAGTTGTGTTCACTTTTATGTTTGGCCAAGGACGCGTAGTTTTCGATGTTT
>JBHLSA010000255.1:0-3277 GCA_048882025.1 Candidatus Thorarchaeota archaeon
TATCTTTGTGGTGTCATTTCAGGATTTATCTATTCACACCTTAACCTTCAGCTCGGCATCAGCAAAGTCAGGATTCAGATGGGTTGCATTTTCAAAGCAGTGTAACGCTTCTTCGGATTTTCCAAGCTTGCTTAGTGCTTTTCCCTTACTATTCCAAGCGCGGGAATAATCAGGGGCAAGACCTATCGCTTTATCAAAGCTCTGGATAGCAGCTTGATATTTCTTCAACTGATAAAGAACAACACCCTGGTTATACCATGCATTGATCCGATGGGGTTCAGTTTCGATGATTTGATTAAAACATTTTAAGGCTTGTTGATATTTGCGACGTCGAGTGAAGTCGACCCCTTTTTGAAAAAGGTCCATAATTTCTTGCTGTTCTGGAGTCGTTCGACTCGGCAACTAGAATCCTCCCTGAAATCGCTCCTATTCTGCGTTTTTAGGCTAAATCTCTTTGGATTAGCTTGAAATTTATTCTAATCTTCTGTTTATTGAGAATTGGTGATTAGGTCTTTTAGATTGTGTCGCTTGGCCGTAAGTAGACGAGTACTGCCGATTTGCTGAACATTTAGGGCGCCTGCGGCATTTCCCCATTTGGCCGCTTCTTCAACATTTTCGTCAGTAAGATATCTCGCTAAGAATGCTCCTGCAAAACTATCGCCGGCACCTGTTGCATCAATTTCCTTTACGCGATAACTTTCTATATGACGAATAGCTCCAAAATGATTCACCAAACAGCCTCCAGACCCCTCAGTTACTATTACAAGCGGAACGAGTTTTCCTAATTGTTCAATGGCGGTATGATGATTTTCCTGGTTTGATAGGAATTTTGCTTCTTTGACATTCAAAAATAGGATATCGAGAAACTGTAACTGGGGCAGAATTTTTTCTCGAATCTTTTTCGCTTGATGAAAAATTGTAGTCATACTGAGAATTTTTCCTCTGCTATGAATTTTTTTGATGAACTTTCGTTGAAGATGTGGAGGGAGGATTCCCAAATGGATGGCTTTAGCATCATTGGCAAGTCGTGTGAAGTGGCGCATAGAAAGCTGATTTCCTACTCCAAAATACATTCGATATCTATCCATGGTACCATTGACAGCGAAATTGGCCCAGAAATGAGATGAAAGCCCCTCACGTTGGACAACACCAGACAGATTCACACCTTTTACTTCTAGAGCATGAAGGAAATGTGAAGGAAAATCACTACCAATTGAAGAGATAACAGCGACGGTTCGTCCAACTGTAGAGGCAGCAAGAGCAACATGAGCAGCTGAACCACCTAACACTGGTGGAAAGGCTTTTCCTTGAAAGGAGAGCTCATCAATAGCAAGTTTTCCGGCAACAAGAAGATCAACGGTCACAGATAAGCGAAACAAGCATTGAATTATAAGAGCTTTTTCAATAATTAAGACCTAAAAAGTTCTTGGCTAGGATAGAAATTCAGATTCTTTGGAGTTTAGAATTGGTATAATAAAAACCATAAGCTAGGTAAAACTCAACAATCTTAAGAGCCTGCTTCGTTCTTCACTTCTTTTGTTGCTTCATCAAGGGAAAGAAAAAAAGGAAAATAGTGACGCAGGAAGCCGGTCGGAGTGTAAAACGAGTATTGCAATACAACGTCGTTTTCGCCTTACTAGTATTATTGGCTAATGTTTGGTTTGCCTTGCAAATGACGGCGATGTACCCGGTATTAGTCTGAAGTTACTGGATGAATGTAGTTGTAGCCCTTTGGAATGTCCTCATCGCCGCTAGCCTAATGAAACTGGTGTATGACCTCTACGAGAGAGAACGCGGATAATTTCCTTACCAAGCGCTTCTTAGGTATTCTTTGCAAAGCCAGCGACCCATGACTTTATGGGTAGCCGGTTGTCCACAAATGGCGCAGGGATGGGTCTCTTTAGGTTTCGTAGGTGTGATTAGAGGTTCCTTCACCTCGGTTTGGAGGTGATGCTTTATCGTTTGGGAGGGAGCCCCAATATCTTGCTCACGAATAAATTCTAATTTGCAGTTTGCACAATAACCGCTGGATGGGTCGTAGCTAGCTCCACACCGTGGGCATATGCGGCTGGGTGATTCGGTGGAGAATGCACTGTATTGCCCATTGGCGATATTAAAGCCTATCAGGGCTACCCTAAAGATGAAATGAAAGTCTTAACAAGTTGTTAGAGTAGCGTCAGGTCATGGTTCTGTAACTTCGTATTCTCTAGCACTCCGATACATTCGCAGTCCACCTAATAGACCAAGGATAGCACCAACTATGAGCATAATGTACATCACGCTCATTCCCACTAAAACCGATATACCAAATAACGGCACGAGACCGAACAAAAGAGAGAATGTGTAAAGACTCACAAGAGATAGTATCGAAACGACAATAGCTAATCGTGCTTTCCAGCTACTCAATGCGGGAAATATTGCTAAGGTTAATAGAATGAATCCGCAGAACAAAGAGATGCCTACTGTAACACTGGGAACGAAGGTAAGCGCTGGTACAAATCGAACGTACCACAGAATCATCATTGCGAGAACGAGAGATTGAGAGGTAAAAATTAATCCTCCACCTACACTTGTGCCAAACCAATGAGTCCGTACCCTTTCTCTTAATCGATTCATTTCATCATCTCATTATAGTGGTGTTGCATCTATCAAGAGACCTCCATAACCCCAAATTGGGTATGGAATCCAACTCGGTGCCCAATTATGAACCCACCACCATTTTCCCCACTTGTATTTGAAATCAATTATCCATCCATATATATTCGTTCTGTGATCTTTTTGAAAATACCAACCAGCTCCAGTTTCATCAACGACTATCGTAGTAACAAAAAGAACCCATATAAGTCCGATTATTACTATGAGGGCCGAGAGAGCTGCTGCTAGTTTAGTTACGAGGGCTTCAGGTGCGAGTGCAAAGACACTAATTAGTTCTATCATGACTGAAACAGCGTCAGTAATCAAACCTCCCCAAAGCATTGCATTTATGGTACCTAAACTAAGATGTCTGGCTGCGAAAGTACTTCCATCAGTTGCAGTAATGACTTTATCAATATAAAGATTCCAAATGCCATTTTGTGCCCGATTTGGGTGTTCATAATGAACGCCTCCAACTACTTGATCAAAGGGAATACCACGGTAGTTTACAACACCTAAATATCGACTTTGTGTACTAGGTTGAGTTATTCTAGAAATACTTGTCAACCACAATTCTTTGAGAAAAGCAGTACCTTTAGTCTGATCTCTGGGCCAATGATAGTAAGTCAATATTGCTAACGCA
>JBHLSA010000256.1:0-3274 GCA_048882025.1 Candidatus Thorarchaeota archaeon
CATCTGTAATGTATATTAAGGTGTCATCATTTTGCCATGTTACATTTACAAGAACTGTATCACCCCAAATGATCCGTTGCTGTTCTACAGGAGATAATATCGTTCCTCGACTTGGAATTACGATTGAGAAATAACCTTGAATCATTCCACTTTGAGTCGCATTGTGATAAGCAACTGTAGCAAGCCATGCACTTCCTGCATCAGTTTCTTGGATACTTGGGATTTGCCAACCGGGACTCGTTAAAGTTTCATTATTATCATGAAATATGGGGGCAGTGTCAGATTGCCATAAGCTCTGGTTTGGATAGAAGAGTGATATATTTGCATTATTTCCACTAAGACCTATGGGTCGTAGTGTTGCTTTAACCCGAATCCAGTCTCCTGCAATAAAATAATCACCTACACTAACATTGGTCCAACCACTAACACCAGTTGAACTTTTTTGGAGGTACAATTGGAGTACATAATTGAGACTGGAGGCATATATTGAAAAATCCTGTCCGGAGTTAGCGATGCCCTCATCCAGTTTTACAAAGCGGCTAGTCACATTATAGTTGTAATTGCTAATTGTATGGCCTGTGTCATTCTTTACTTGCATAAGACTCCACAAAGGCTCTAAGTACAACCCAAACGAATAGCCTGTATGACCACTAGGAGGTTGATCCATGGGAATCGTATAGTTCACCTCCCAAGTTGGGTTGCCATCAACTGGTGCGGAAAAGGAAGTTGTAGCCTGGGTCATTTGTTGCTGTTTAATATACATTGCATAGGAATAATGAAAACTAATGTTGAAAGAAGAACTAAATTGAAAGTTCTGGGTCGTTGACCAACAGCTGGCGAGGGGGGCTTCGTCACGATTAGCGGGGTTTGCATATAGGGTTATGCTCCCAGTCTGTCCACCAGTATCTAAGATTGGTTCGCTATTTAAGCTGAGTGCGACTTCATTAGGTTTGCTTGGAGTATCAATGACATATTGAAAGTTATCAAAGTAGATGTGCCCGTTAACGAGATCATTCGGTCCTCCACCTTGTTTCGTTATTGTTATTCGAAGGGTTACTGTGCCATTTACCGGAGATGTATTAATTGAATGGTGATTCCAGTTAGTGGGATGATAACTACTGGTGTTTTGTTCCCAGTTGGCGATAACAGAGGCTTGGTATTCTAAGCTTACCTTAACATAGAGCCAGTCTTGTTGTGTAATATCACTAGAAAATTTGATATCAAAGGAAAAAGTGAGCTCGGAAGGGGACATTGCAGACGTGTAGTCGAATTCACTTTCAAGTTTTGCAATAGCAGTAACCAATCCCGTTTTGTCATAGCGGAGTGTGATGTCCATACAATTCTCAGGAGCGCCATCTGTCGCATTTGCGATGCTCGATATGATTAGATTACCTTTTTTTCCATCATTTTGAACAAGTGTCCAATTATGAACATCAAGGTCCAATTCAGTGCCATCAATATAGAAATCTTCATTATATTTGTCAAAATCACCATTTGGAACTGGATCTTCTGTTCTAGCGAGATTTATTACGCTGGTAACTAGTTGATAACCACTATATCCCTCCGGAAACCAACTGGCATCATATTGGAAAGCCGTATTATTCACTCCATCAGTGAATGTGCTACTTTCATTTCGGGCAAACTCGAAAACAGTGATCGTTCCACCCATCCCTGTATAGGGAGAATTGGGTGGTGTTCCAGCCTTTACAGGGGCTATTTGATTCTGTGATAAAGACCCAAGAGAAATACAGGTAAAAAGCAATACTACTATTGTCAGACGTACTTTCAAGTTCCCCATGTCTATCACCGACTACAGAGGAGCTAGTGCTTTCACTCCCCGCTATGCAGCCACTCTATCTAGGCTTAGAAATGAAATTTAAATAGGTTTTGTGAAATATGCATTTAAGCAAAGTTCAACAATTTTTCCGTAAGATGAAAAATAATTACAAACTAAGTTATGTGAGATGGTAGGCTTACAACAATGATAGATCGCCGATTTGATCTTGTTATTATTGGGCATCTAACTATTGATTTAATGAAATATGGAGTTGAGGAGCGGAAGCAGATAGGGGGGCCACCTGCCTATGCGATGTTGGGACCGAAATTGGGTTTGAAGAACGTGGGAATTGTGTCCCGAATTGGAAAAGACTTTCCACAAGAATATTACAACGAATTAATCGATTCAGGGTTAAATCTCGATGGTGTGATACGGAATGAAGAAACAACCCAATTCATTAATGTTTATGACCAAGATGGCAATCGAACTCAAAGTGTGGGGGCGGTAGCAAATTCTCTCTCTTGTTTTGATGTTCCGAAGTCATATTGGAATACCAAATGGATGCATATTAGCCCAGTTTTGGGCGAAACGGATTTGTCTTTAATTAAAGAAGCAAAAGCCCATGATGTGAAGGTTTCTGTTGACGCGCAAGGATTCGTTCGAAAACGGTCAGCAATTGATCACACTATTACTGGCTGTGATTGGACAAATTTCCCCAATGTTGCATCTGAGATTGATGTTCTAAAAGCAGATATCGACGAAGTGACGCGCATAGCTCGAACTAGCACCTACCAAGAAGCAGCCAAAACCATTCTCACAATGGGCTGCCCACTTATTTTGATTACTCAAGGACAAAAAGGCTCTTTTCTTTACCAAGAATCGTACTCAGCTGTTATTCCAGCTATCTCACCCAATAGAGTCGTTGACCATACTGGAAGTGGTGATGTTTTTGCTATCAGCTTTCTAGCTGAGTACCAACGAACCCACCGTCCACTGTGGTCAGCGTTCTTCGCTTCATCAAGCGCATCCTTTAATGTTGAAACCCCAGGGCCCACCAACTTTCCATCTTATCAGAAGGTGGTATCACGCCTTCGAAATTATCTATCACACACCAAAAATCGTCACTACATAAAACTTCTCCTCAATGAGTCAGGACCGACGGATTGCCCCTTATGATGTTAAATAAATTTCCGACTTAAGTAATTTGGAGAACCAGAAGGTTTATATCGGAATTCGATAGTGTCGCTTTCCGATATTTCTATTAAAGACATAAATGGACGCGCCCTCATTGAACCAAACGAAAGATGAACAACTAGAAGCCCCAAAAAGTACAGTAAAATCACTTGGAAAAGGATACATGCGCGGCATTATCCTTGCCATGTTAGCGGATCAGCCACGCTATGGATATGAAATTCTTCATGAGATGGCTGAAGCCAGTGATGGCTGGAGACCATCGCCAGGAACTGTTTATCCTATTCTACATGATCTTCATGAACA
>JBHLSA010000257.1:0-3272 GCA_048882025.1 Candidatus Thorarchaeota archaeon
CTGATCCACAAGACAACGTCAATGGTGGTAGTAGTCTCCATCTCCGACCCCGTGACATGGCAAAATTTGGCTTCCTTTATCTCCAAGGTGGAACTTGGGATGGTAATCAAATTTTTCCTCAATCTTGGGCTGAAGCTTCATACTCCACTCACGCAATCCTTAATGATCAGACAGAATATGGCTATCAATGGTGGATTCATCCCCCTATCAACGCTTACGCTGCCCAGGGATACTTGAGCCAATACATCTACGTCTTTCCTGATCAAGACATGGTTGTTGTATTTACAGCACGAAGTTCAGATATGGATATCGATTATCTGCTCGAAAACTTCATCATTCCTGCCACAATAATTTCGCCTAACTGGACTTCATGGTGGATAGGCTTCATCATCGCTGGAACAATAGGTCCTATTGTACTTCTCATTACAGCAGTCTTCCTGTATCGGCGGCGACGCCTGGGAAGTTCATAACATTTGACCGAAATTTTCACAAAATCAAAAAACAAATAGAACGTCGTTAGCCACTTTCATTTTTAACCAGAACCTTTCTCAATAAGCCACCCTGATTAAGGGAAACATACCCCTGTGCCTGAAATGTACCACCTCTGTTTATCTTGGGACGACCAGGATCTCAGGTAAAACTCCGATTAGTCTCATTAATTGCCCAGAGTACAGCTCTGGGCAAAAGAAAATCTCCAAGGCTATTAACAACGCTATCGTGTGGTCCAGACCGAAAATATTCCATCACCTGAATCCACGCCATCAACTCCTCTTCACTAAAAAGCAATTGTTGAACTCCATCAGAACCAGAGTCATCTTCCCGTAACAACGTGGTAATAAGGGTGCGCTGGAACTACCGTACCCAATCCAGTGCTGTTGAATCACAACATTGCCACCAATTCGGCGTTTCATTGCAACAACCATAATGGACCGAAGAGTGTATTACCAGCAGTTTTGTGTTAAAGGGGGCTCTTACAGCAGTGAGGAGTATTTCAAGTTTCTTAACAGTATTTTAGATAGAGGTGGATTTGTGTTCGAACTCATTATCGGCATATTAATACTCATTATCATTGGACTTGTTCTTTACATCTGGTACCAAAAACGGTTCATTGAAATTCGCGTTGCTCAACGCCTTCAACAAGAAGCCGATCGTATCCGAAAAGACGCTTTAACAAAAAGCCGCGCCGTCCTAAAAGGTCGAATCAGTGAGCAAATGGCGCCTCTCCTCGCTGAATTTCCCTTCCAACCCTCTGATGCCCGATTCATTGGCTCACCTATCGATTATATCGTCTTCGATGGCTACAGCCACAATAATCCAACAGAAATTATCTTCATCGACATCAAAACTGGCAACGCCACTTTAAGTCCTATTGAACGGCGCATCGCCCAACTCATTAACGCCAAACGCATCCGATGGATGACCATCAGAATTTAACGCAAAACAGCCATTCGTTCATTTCATTCTGCTCAATGGCATTGAATAAAATACTCTGAATTTATTATATCCAATAACAGGATGGTGAGAATCCTGAAGAGGAATGGCTGCTTCATCCAAGGTATTAGTCTACTCTTTCTTTTTGGTATTTTATTGACTCCACCTATGTTTTCTCTACCTACTACACCTACTGTACTATCTGCAACCGAACACCAAGTTTCAATTGAAACTAGTGATGATGCCCATCTTATTTCAGGTGATCCTGATACATCGTATGGCCTTGCACCAAATCTAGAACTTTACCGTGATAATATAACCGGAGATGAGTCTGCAGTATTTCTGAAATTTGATCTCAGCACCTTAGAAGCCCCAGATCTAATACTCAAAGCCACACTGTACATTTATCTCAACATCACCTTAACTGGCCATACCTCCACTTTCATCGATATATACACCTGTAATAATCATAGTTGGGCTGAAACCACCATCACGTGGAATAACGCCCCCTGGAATAACCTAACCTGGTTCACGAGTACTATGGGATATTCTTGGTATAATGGAAGACGTGTTCGAGAACCCGAAGTCACAGATCAACTAATTCACAGTCTCTCAGAAGGAGAATCCGACCTGACTATAGCAATTCTAGTGAATCCTGCGATCGAAGACGATGCTCAACACTATTATTCACGCAACAACAACCATCCCGAAGCGATAGCCGCTCATATTGATGTGCAGTATACTCCCGAACCCGGAATGACCGCCATCGATACCTCACAAGAATATGCAAGCGGATCCTTAGAAAACGACCCCTTATGGTTTACATGGATTAATACAAGTGGGGTCCAACTCCTCTACATTGCCGCCATCTATCCCGAACATAATCACTATTTTCCCTCTTTCCATTTAATTGGGCAACACTATATTGCCGATGATGGTGTTGAACTCTTCATTGGCAACATGCTACTGGTTCTCGAAGTCTTTGATGATGAAAATCAAAACGGTATACTTGATGCCGATTTTAATCTGGGCGAATTTGAAACCGTCTATTATTTAGATTTGAATATTTCCGATGTATTTACCCCTACACCCGTTCGGAAATTTATCATCAATGATATTCCGCATTATAACTGGAGCCTTCGATACGAGAATGTTTGGGGGTTTTTGAAATTTCCAGCAGGTCGGGATCCTACGTATGGTGATACTGCTGGTGTACTTTGGCTTGAGTATTTACAAACCAGTTATGATTACTCACTCCAAGGCAGTACAACATACCTAAAAACTAGCATCGAAGCAGGCCCAATCACACAGATTGATAGCTTCTGGGAAAACATCACCTTCACTAACCTCGGATTAACAGCCCTCTACAGTACTATCCTGTTAGCCAGTTCTTGGGGTTCACGAGTGCTTATCGGTGATGCAGAGTATGATTCGCATTTTGCGGTTGGCTCCACTGAACTGACCAATGCTACAATCGCGGGACAAACCCATCAATACTATTCAATGATTTTTAATGAAAATTATACACTCCTCACAGACCCCCCGATTGATTATCCCGCAACCTCCACTGCATGCCCCTCCACGAGCTTTAATCCCCTCGTTCACGAAATACAATACCGTGAGCCCTTTAACGTCTTTCGCGATTTTCTCATCAACTTCCTTCCACAAATCAGCTCCCTTACGTTACTAGCCGATTTCTCCTACCATGATACCGATCTCCTCTACCGTGTCCACTATCCACAGTGGGAAGGACATCCCTTCCGACACGATCCACTCTACAAAGCCTACATCACTGATAATCCGCTTATTCGCCCCCCTCCCCCCGACAACATCTGGTGGCC
>JBHLSA010000258.1:0-3251 GCA_048882025.1 Candidatus Thorarchaeota archaeon
ATGCTATCAATGGACTTCCCGCACCTATTGGCGGTGAACTCACTTTTACTCTGTCAGATTCACAATGTGGCTGGAATAATGGAACCTACCTAATACAGGCTGATTCAGGAAAACTTTCCATCACTACGACTAAACGGGCGGCGAAAATCGAAATGGCTATTCAAGGACTTAGTGCCCTTGTCTATGGAACAAATGCGATTGATGAAATCGAATATCAAGGATGGATAAAAGGGCTAGATTCTCAAAGGCGTAAACTCTTGCAGAATTGGTTCCCCCCAATTTACCTCTATAATCCTTACAATTTTTAATTTAGATTAAATTATCAGTAACCCCAAAAAAGTGATAAACCTCCACTCATGCTGATGCCTGGAGGCGCGACTTAGCTGTGGCAACTACATCCCGACTTTTTGAACTCAATCCACGTTATACTCCCCGCGGAGATCAACCTAAAGCTATTAGTCAACTCATCGAAGGCTTTGATACTAATAAAGGGCAGCAAACGCTTCTTGGTGTCACAGGTTCTGGGAAAACTCTCACGGTCGCCTCCGTTGTCGAGGCGCTCCAGCAGCCAACACTAGTAATTGCACCAAACAAGACCTTAGCTGCCCAACTTTGCAGCATGTTCCGTGAATACTTCCCAAGCAATGCTGTAGAGTACTATGTCTCATACTACGATTACTATCAACCTGAAGCCTATATGCCCAGCTCTGACACATACATCGAAAAAGATGCATCCATTAATGAAGAAGTTGAACGCATGCGATTATCTGCAGTTGCCTCACTTGCGGTTCGCCAAGATGTGCTCATCGTCGCTACGGTCTCTTGTATCTATGGCATCGGCGCTCCTGGGTCGTATCGGAATCTCGTCTTGGCGCTCGAAAAAGGACTTGAGATTCCACGGGATGAACTTTTTGCTCGGTTAGTTCATATCAATTACAATCGAAATGATTTTGATTTCCACCGTGGAACATTCCGGGTACGCGGTGATGTCATCGAGATTTTTCCTGCATATGCGAACAACCCGCTTCGCATTGAAACATTCGGAGACACTATTGAACGAATTACAGATATTGCTCCGATAAAAGGCACGGTATTATATGAACGCGAGAAAGTGAAGATTTTTCCTGCTAAGCAATTCACCACTGACCAACGGAACCTTCCCGAGATTATCGATGCCATAGAAATGGAGCTCGAAGAACGATTAAAGGAATTGGAAGACGAAGGAAAAATTCTGGAAGCGGATCGTCTGCGTCGCCGGGTTCGCTATGATATTGAAATGCTACGTTCTGTGGGTTGGACGGGAGGAATCGAAAATTATTCTCGATATTTCGATAATCGGCAAGCTGGTCAGAAGCCTTACTGCTTGTTAGATCATTTCCCTGAAGATTATTTACTTGTGATTGATGAATCTCATATTACTGTTCCACAAATTCGTGGTATGTATCACGGTGATCTATCTCGAAAACGAAATCTAGTTGACTTTGGGTTTCGATTACCCTCTGCATATGATAATCGGCCTCTCACATTCAAAGAGTTTGAACCCTACATGCAAACTGTTTTGTACACATCTGCTACACCTGCAGATTACGAACGAAAGCATTCCACACAGATCATCGAGCAAATCATTCGACCTACTGGTCTTGTTGACCCTAAAATTATCGTTAGACCCACTGAAGGTCAAGTTGAAGACTTATTGGGCGAAATCCGTCAACGAAGAAAGAAAGACGAACGAGTTCTCGTTACAACCCTGACGAAACGTATGGCGGAGGATTTAGCTGATTACTTAGTTCACGCTGGTGTCAAAGCAGAATATCTCCATTCTGAGGTTGGTACATTAGAACGAGTAGAAGTTCTTCGTAACCTGCGACGAGGAAAATATGAAGCCGTCGTGGGAATAAATTTGTTGCGAGAAGGCCTTGATCTACCTGAAGTTTCGCTGGTCGCAATTTTAGATGCTGACAAGGAAGGCTTTCTTCGTTCAGATACTAGTTTAATTCAAATTATGGGTCGAGCAAGCCGAAACGTTAACGGAACGGTAATTCTCTATGCTGACCGAATGACTGAATCCATGGAAAGAGCAATTGGTGAAAATAACCGACGCCGTGAGATGCAACTTGCCCACAACCGCGAACATGGTATTACACCTACCACCATTGTCAAATCCATCACAGACATTGCTGAGGGTGTTGAGCGGGTCACCGCTAATGCACGAACACAAGTTCGTGTTCCTAAGAATTGGCGGACAGCAAATGAAAGCGACCTTGCGCTATTAGTTGTTGAGCTGCGAGAGGAAATGCTTCAAGCTGCTGAAGAACTTGAATTTGAACGAGCAGCAGATCTCAGGGATCTTGTAAATGAAATCGAAGCTTATATGGGTCTTCAGACGAAACGTTCCAAATCCTAATTACTTTCAATGTACTCCCCCTTCTGCTTATATCTTTAAACGCATCTTCCGAAATCAAAAGGCTGATAAAATGATTTGAAAATCTGCTTCATTGAGCGTACATCTTGGCTAGGAATAGGTGAAAAACCGCAACTCTTATGGCAACCGGCGACTTCGATGCCGTTGGTAGGATAGGTGACAGCTGAGTGAGTGACGATAAGTACATTACCGTGAAAGGAGCCCGTGTACACAACCTGAAAAACATCACAGTAAAAATTCCGCGGGATCAGTACGTAGTTATTACTGGGCTCTCTGGATCCGGTAAATCATCCCTTGCGTTCGATACCCTTTTTGCTGAAGGACAGCGACGTTACGTTGAATCACTCTCTGCTTATGCTCGACAATTCCTCGGTCGTATGGACAAACCTGATGTAGATTCAATTGAAGGGCTTAGCCCTGCAATTTCAATTGATCAACGGTCTGCTGGTGGAAGTCCTAGATCAACCGTGGGCACGACCACAGAAATTTATGATTATATGCGGCTTCTTTGGGCGCGGATTGGAATTCCACATTGTCATCAATGTGGTCGGCAAATCTCACCTCAATCCGCTCAACAGATTGTTCACCAAATTATGGAATTCGAAGACGGAAAACGGGTTCGAATTCTCTCCCCCGTTGTACGAGGTCGAAAAGGTACATACAAGGCTTTGTTTAGAAAACTTCGTGGAGAAGGTTTTATCCGGGTGCGCATTGATGGAAACGAGTACCGATTAGACAAAGAGGAAATCGATCTGGATCGATACAAGCAACATACTATTGAGATAATTGTTGATCGACTCGTGCTTAAACCAGCTGTAGAGCAGCGTTT
>JBHLSA010000259.1:0-3237 GCA_048882025.1 Candidatus Thorarchaeota archaeon
ATTGGCAGAAGGGCGAACGTTATTTTGCTAAACATCTAGTGGACTATGATCCCTGCGTAAATAATGGAAACTGGCACTGGGCAGCCTCAACTGGTGTGGATGCTCAGCCGTACTTCCGAATCTTTAATCCATGGCGTCAACAGGAAAAATACGACGAAAATTGCCTATACATTAAAGAATGGATTCCCGAATTATCACGAGTCGAACCTAAAATAATTCACCGCTGGTTTAAGCCATCTAAATGGGATTCACAAGTTAGATATCCCAAGCCTATCGTTAACCACAAGGAAGAAAGCCAATATGCAAAAGAACTTTTCGCCGGTACATCCTTAACTCGATAATATTTTGTATTTGTTAATTAGCCCCCAGTTTTCAATTGTATCATTCTCTGATCTTTTTGCACAAAAATGAACAACTATTTCTGTCTTGTCCAAAGTGGATTCTTTGTCAAAAAGCTCACGATCGCCATAACGGATTGCTTCAAAGACAAGAGGTAACTCCCGGCGAAAGATAGTCTCGCGGTATCCGCGTGAACCTAGACCTCGACCAACCTGGCAATATACATGAAGAGCGAAGACATCATTATCTTGTACCAATTCAGCCAAAACTTCATCACGTAAGAGCCGCGTGTACCAGCCCTTGATTTGTTTGTAATCGTAATCTTTTCCTATAGTAAGAAAAAGTTCCCCCGTTCTATCTGAATGAGTAAGGGTATACCGACGAGGAAATGGTTGACTTATCAGTAACGGGGAATCGAGGAAGCGAACTTTGAGTTTGCTTGGCCTCAATCTTACCAATTAAATCCCCACCACACATATTTCGATTATTTCTAAAGCTTGAGTTCTTCAATTTTAGTAATAATTTCATCGACGTGACCTGGCACTCGAACCTTTGGCCACACGAAACGAATTATTCCTTCACGATCGATAAGAAATGTTGATCGCTGAGCAGAACCTGTTTCTGGTTTGAGGACAGCATAAAGTTTGACGACTTTTTGGTCCGTATCTGCAACAAGTGGAAATTGCAGAGCATTCTTTTCTTTGAACCCAGCTTGACGTTTCACACTATCAGTGCTTACTCCAACGACCTTCACACCAATGCCTGTTAAGCGAATCATGTTATCTCTAAATGAACAGGCCTCCTTAGTACAACTTGGAGTGCCAGCCCTAGGATAGAAGTATAAAACGACAATATTTCCTCGAAAGTCGCTTAAAGTAAGTTCTGAACCATCATCTGTTGGTCCTGTAAAATCTGGAGCAAATTCTCCTACTTTTGGTGTTGTCACAATTATCACCTCGAATCATTTCAAAGATTAGTAATTATTAATGTTATAGGAAGGGTAAAGAAATGAGGGGAGACCCCTCATTTAGCGTGGATTCAGAGAATCCTAGTTTGGTAGAATAACTTTGTCAATGATGTGGATCACGCCGTTCTCAGCTTCAACATCAGCTTTGATTACGTGAGCATCGTTGATTTTGACACCATCAGAGGCATCAATCCGAACGCTTTGACCCTGAACCGTTTTAATTTCGTCTTTGCTGACAACATCTTTGGCCTTATATTTTCCTGCCACCACATGGTAGAGGAGAATCGACTTTAATTTTTCAGTGTCTTTCAGAAGAGCTTCAATTGTGCCTTCGGGAAGAGCATTAAAGGCATCATCAGTTGGAGCGAAGACTGTAAAGGGTCCATCATTTGAAAGGGTTTCAGCTAGTCCCGCCGCTGTAGCAGCTGTTAATAGTGTATTAAACTGACCTGCTTCTTTTGCAATTTCTACAATAGTTTCCATGATACATCAATCCTTTATTTTTTAACCCGAGGATGGTTTTAGTCAATCATTCTCAGAATTAACAGTGTTAAGTTTTTAAGCAGTATATAAATATTATGCTTAATTAAAAAAATATCTAAGTTAATAACACGAATTAAAACCATTTATCATGCAAGCCTAATTAATAACATTGTTTCCCTGTTTGAAGAATCGAATATTAGAATGAAAGAGGGCTTATTTCCAAGAGCCACTCATAGCCTACTGTAGGATACATCAAATAAACGATAATTACTTGCTAGCAATGCGATCATAATCCCTAAGCGCGAATGGCAACCGATTTCTTTACCCATGACATCTTTTCTCAGATTCTTTTATTCGCCATAAAGACTGCCTGAAAATCCCAGGGCAAATGAAACTAAAACTTCGTAAGCAGGAATGACTAACTGAGTCGAATCCAAAAGAAACGTTAAGAGAAACCTAGAAATGGAGATCGTCGATTACAAACTAGTTAATCCGGCGAACCATATTGAAAAGAAAGCCGGAATTTCTTATGGATGTGACATTTGTATTATGCAAATAATTTTATCTAGCGGATTATAGCTGTTTTATCCGGAAGAGAATGATAAGTCCATAGATGATTTTCGTAATTACGTCTAGTACTGCATAAAGTATCACAGCAACGAAAGTTGTGATGAGACCGAATCCTGTTGGTGCTAAAATAAATACCAGAGGAAAGAGGGACCAGAAGATTGTGATAAACCAAATAAGTTGTGAATTCGTTCCTTCGTTAGGCACCTCTTTGAACAAGGTGATGAGAAGTGCTAGGTAAGCAATAGAGCTGAATACAAAGAACCACCACCGCTCAAGGCTCGTAATGAATGCAGCGAGAAAACCACAGAACATTACAAGCATCGTTAAGATAGGTATTTTTGCTAGAGTTACGGGTTGTGTCTTTTTCAAAATAATTCCAACGGAGATTGTCAGAAGACTACAGCTACCCATGTAAAAAAGCCAGCGGCTCCAATATATTGGTTCGCCATAGCCGGAGGTGACCACAGCGAATCCAAGAGCCATTAGAACATAAGATATCGTTGTGATGAAGGCAACAAGAATATCGACAAAAGAAAGAAATTCATGAGCCGTAGAACGAAATGAAAGTAATGTAAACATCACCGTTGCGATGCCAAAGATTGCAGCCATAATCCAGAAGACAAGCAATTCTTCTCCAGCCAATTAATACATCTCCTTATTACTAGGAATAGCATAGAGAGGGTAACAACTTATCTTAAAAATATTGCAATCTCATGGTTAAAGCTTTAAAAAAGAGATAAAAACTTTGAACTAGCCTTCGAAATCAGTGATTGCTCTTTTTACTGCGGCTCCTTTCTCTTCTGAAAACACCCCGGTATCACTCCAGAGAATATTGCCATCACAATCAACTAAAAAGAGATAGATAGCATCTTCACTTG
>JBHLSA010000260.1:0-3224 GCA_048882025.1 Candidatus Thorarchaeota archaeon
TACAGTTAAACATTACTTCCTATCATAATTGTTAGGAGTCAAAGGCTACCGATGCTTATGATATTTCAAGGTAGGAACAATTTTTTGCGTAAGTAACCCTATCAATGTTAAAATCCAAAAGGATTGCACACAATGTCACTGGAAGAAAAATCTTCACACAGACGCTTGTATGCGTTCATTCTCTTCAGCGTTCTTGAAGAAGGAATAATCGGTATAATTGCGTTCATACTGCTTTCTATCTTTCTTCCAACATTTCTGAATCTAGGAATGCTGATTGTGATTATTGGATTAGTTATCTTTACCGGTTTCAAAATTTATTACTATAGGTCTAGCGCATCCATCCCTGTCGAGGATTTGATGATTGGCCAAGAAGGAATAGCACTAATTGACTTCCAAGAAACAGAATCGGGCTATTGGGTGGGTAAGGTACGTGTTCGAGGTGAACACTGGAAAGCACAAGCTAAAATGCCTATTCTTCGCAACGATTTAGTAAAGGTTAGCGCTATTGAAGGACTTACTTTTTTGGTAATTAAGCTACAATCTGAGTAAAACTTTAGCGATATTTGTGTAATAGAAGAGACATCAATTGTTAAAGAAGTTAGTCAGCGCTTTCTGATTCATGATAACGGTGTGATCGGACATAGTCTAAGGCATTTGTAGCTAGTATGCGAAATGCATTAGAAACACCTGTTGCAGTTGCTGCAGAAGTCTCAATGTAAGGAATGTTCCACCATTTTTGCAACATTTGGGCGGCTTCAGGAGGGGCTAACCTTTCAGTTTTAAGGTCTACTTTATTGCCGATGAGGATGATTACGCCCTGAGGAACTACTCGGCGGAAATCGTTGTACCAATTATGCAAGGTCATAAAACTTTCCGGTTTTGTAACGTCGAAGACAAGAAGTGCACCATGAGCTCCGCTATAGTAGTGCCGACGGACTTGGCGGAAAGACGGCTGACCAGCTACATCCCAGATTACGAGTTTTACATGTTGGTTTTGAATTTCTAAGTCTTTGACTGCAAAACTTGCCCCAAGAGATTGCTTATACTCTGGAGAGAAGGTGTTTTGGGTGTATCGGAGAACAAGTGAGGTTTTTCCCACAGCACCATCGCCCATCATAACTACCTTTAAGCCAAAGTCGGTTGGCGTATCCTTGAACCGTTCATGGACATCGGTGGGGGCAAGCTTCTTTGACACAGTCACCCTTCCCAGGTTGTTCCCTAAGCGGTAGATACGATAAAGGTGCATAAAGGTTTCGTTTCAGATTTTACAGTTTTTACCAAATTGTTAGAAAATGAGCAGCTCCTAGATAGCAAAAGGAAGCACAAATCAAAGGAATAAGACCATAGCCAAGCCAATTCCGATTGGAATTAAGGAACAAATTAGTGGTATTGGCAATCCAGGTATCGCTTGATTTGGATACTTGGTGACTATTTGGGTATTGATTAGGCATCCGATAATTATGGCAATGAGGGTAAATGCCACTAAGAGCCACCCAAAATATCGGAGAGCATATGCCACTAAGGATGCATAGACAATTAAATCACCAACACCGATGACCAACGGACCAACAACAAATGTAAATGCAGAACGAGCATGTTGTTTGGGATCAGCTTCAACAATTGTGGGGCCAAGCCTCATTGCAAAGAACGTGTCTTGAATTGCTAAAATGATAAGGATCGCTAAAGAGATTAACCAAGTGAAATTTACAGCGAGAAACACCCCAAGAATGATACCATAGCCTGCAAATAACACATTTCGACCAGTAATTCCAATAGCATCTGAAAAGATAAAGACAATCGCAAAAGCTGAAAACATAATGGACGCTAAGGCAAGTAGAGACAAATGTAGATTATTTAATCCCTGAAAGAGTAGCAGTAAAAAGATAGCCTGACCAATAAACACAGTAAGAATGAAAAAAAGAGGGGAAATAAAAGCCGCAATTAGGATTCGATGAAGCGTTTCGCTTCCACGTTGGAACACTATATACGTGATGAATGTGGCGGCTCCTCCCACTGTACCAACTACGAGAAGAATAATCAAACTTTCGAAAAGATTAGTTATGGGTGGAAATAAGCCAGGATATAGAAGGGGATTTGCCAGTAGCACGATGTAAGTTATGAAGAGAGAAAAGAGCATTGAAAAGATAACGGGATATAAATAACGAAGTCTTTTTCGCCAATTTAACTGACCCTGAATTAAATCTGAGGTAGAAATTTCCACGTTCTTTTCAGATGAATTCTGGGTATCCATAGAACCATCATCAGCTGGACACATTATAATATTACCGAAAGTGGCATACTCACAGAATTTGTAATTGATTTTGAAAAAAATATGTAGTGACCAGATGATTACGGAGAAAAAAAGAGGAGGATAGGTGCCAGGTTGGCACCTATTTAAGGGAGAGAAATGGAGTCCGAGTTTGTTTGGTTACTTCTTCCGGAGATACCAGACACTGCCAAGTAACACAACAACGATGACAAGCACTCCAACCCCAATGTAGAGGGCTAGATAGCTTGGTGGGGCTTCTTCTCGAAGAGTGTGTCCTTCAACACCGTTATGGTAGTTTTCCCAGAAGACCATTTGGATGTATTCGCCTTCAAGTCGCGAATCCCACATGAATGGACCATATCCAACTGGATTGGGATTCGTGAAGGTGATTGGGCTGACAATACCTTCCCAGATGTGCATAGGAAGAACATCCCAGCCACTCAAGTAATCAAAGGCCCAGTAGCTTTTACTATTGCTAGTAATCCGAACAGTCCATTGATCAAGTGCCTCTACAGATTCGAGATAACTAATCTCTGTGAGGTACAAGGGGATTTGATTGTCAGCGATATAGTTGTAAGAGAATTCTACATCGTAGGCAGTAACCATTCCGCCATAATCGCCACCCATATCATGCCAGTACGCAGCAGGATGATCAGCATCACTTCCCACAAGGGTGAAGTCATATTGCATTCCATCTGCGAGTTCTGTTGTGGTCCATTGCCAAGCTAGACCACCATTAACACTGTCCACGTGGGTAATGGGATCATAGCCAGTTAGACCTTCAGGATAGATTTGGGCCATAACATAATTTGTTACGGCGTCCTGGGAGGTTAATGGATTCTGTCCTGTAATGGCGGAACCAATTTGTGATGTGAACGTGCCACCAGTCCCTGTAAGAGGATCACGTTCAGGATCAGCTTCTTTGAGCTTCACTAGCCGAGGTGTCCAGCGATTC
>JBHLSA010000261.1:0-1359 GCA_048882025.1 Candidatus Thorarchaeota archaeon
GTCGATTTCTACACCGGCTAGTTTTGTGCTACTTTCTTTATCTAGGCCATCTTGTTTCTGGGATTCTTTGTAAAGATTTTGGAGAACATCTGCATCAATGGTTTGTTCAATGGTGACTAGCCGACCTGTTTCCTCGAATGATGGAAGAAGATTCTGGATTAGGTCTTTAAAATAACGATCAGGAATCTTAGAAACAAGGTCGTTTAGGTCCTTTGAGTTGATGAGCCCTTGCAGGATTTCTAATGAAAAAGGAGCTATTGGTACAAGTAATCTTTCTACAAGGCTATGATCTTTTTCCGTGACATATAATCGCAACAGTGGCTTTACAATTTCACGTTGGAATTTCCGGGTAATCCAGTTCATTAACGGTTGAGCTGGTTTAGGCACATCTGCATGGATTTCCCAGAGAACCCGGTTGAAATCAGCCCTTAAGGCTTGTTCAACCTCCCGAGGTGATGCTGTTTCGTCAAAGTCTTTGATAATTTCTGAATAGCTTGTGGCATCCAATACTCGGAGAGCTGCATACATGTCCCGGGCTCCCAGAAGTCCATCCCAGTGGTCTTGGGTTAGCATGTCTGCTTTAAACCCTCGGATCTTTGCGTTAATGAAGCTGTATCGTGCGACCGACATCATTTCATACCTTCTACTTTCTTTATCATAAGCCTTCTTCTTATCTTGGACTCTCTTCTTTTTTCTGACCGAAGAGTCCTGCTATGTAAAAAAGTGTGCAAAACATCATAAGGATTCCAATTATCGCACCAATCATTGCACCAATTATTTCCCCCCCTGGTCCCAAAATATAGGGCCCGATAATCCAACCAACCAAAGCAAAAATGAGGACTTCACACGCGATAGTAGTATATCGGAATGCCTGTCCTATAGAGATCGGAGGCTCATCGCTCATTATAGTCACCTAATTTTTTACCGAATGCTGCTTAGTAAGGAGTCGATAGTAGCCCATATTTGTTCTTAAGGTTTCGGCTTATTTCCAATTGGATTTGGTGTCGAAAATTCTGAAGCAATTTAGCAATTAGAATCAGGAAAGTTCTGCATAGCGTAAAGGTTTATTAGGAAATGCCTGGTTGAAAGGCGTTAAACGATTAAAGACAATTTCAGTCTCTCGGTGTTTATGATGAGCGAGGTACTAACTATCGTGCAACAAGCTGAAATGGAAGCTGCCCAGATTATTAAAAATGCGCAGGCTCAAGCTGAACAGATTCAACGCGATGCTGAAAGGAAAGCTCGTGAAATGGAACAAGTTGTGCGGCGAAAATTAACTGAAGAAATTAATGCTCTTCAGCAAGAAGTTGAAAAGAAAGCAAAGACAATCATTGATCAGATGGAAGCGGCCAAAAAAAA
>JBHLSA010000261.1:1369-3223 GCA_048882025.1 Candidatus Thorarchaeota archaeon
AGCAAAGACAAAAGCCAAGCAGATTCTTTTAAAGGCGGATCAGCAGGTGGCCTCTCTCGAAGAGGTTGGTCGGAAGAACATGAAGAAAACGGTTGATCTTATCGTTTCTGCTGTATACACTTTTGGAGGTACTGAAAAATGAGCCAAACTTCTGCTGCAGATACCATTCGACAGACAATCATTCAAGATGCCAAGGTAAAAGCTAAACAAATTGTTGAAGAAGCCAAGGTTCTAGAACGTAAATTGACAGACGAAGCTTCTCAAAATGCTCAAGCTAGTCTCGCAGGCTGGGCTGAACGACGCCGGCAAATGGCCCGGGGTATAGGTGACCGCGTAATTGGGAAGGCTCGAAGTGATGCCCATATGCGTGTCTTAGATGCAAGGGCTCGCATGATTGAGGTAGCCTTTGGTGAAGCAAAGAAACGGTTTGAAAATGAGCGTATAAAAGTTCAATACAAAAAATTTCTAAAAACTTTGATTATCAATGCTGGTGTTCAAATTGGCGGTGGTGACATTGTTGTGTTATCCCAAAAATCAGATCAAGCAAACATAATGAAAATTACTGGGATGGCAACAGAAATTTCTAAAGGTTCTGGCCATAGCACTAAAATAACAACTGATAAAAGACCTATTGAAATGCTTGGAGGAGTAATAGTGCAAAATAAAGCTGGGAATATTACCGTAGACTATCGGCTAGAAACCTTACTAGACCAAGTCGCTCAGCAATACCGAAACGAAATTCAACGAGCTCTCTTCCCCGAGGATGCCAAGACGGAGGGTACCGATGGCTAATCGGGCTCATCAATTAATAAAGCATTGAATGTACAAGAATAAATATCTGAGCCTCTCTGGAAGCTTAGAAGGATGTGCTCACCAAATTAATGAGAAAAGATGGACGTGTCCTTGACGACTGAATCGCCACTTCCTCATACTCAAGACAACTCTACAGTTATGGAACAGCTCGGCGTTACCGAGCAGGGGTTAAGTGCGAATGAGGCTCAACGTCGACTTGAAGAGTATGGACCCAATGAGCTTGAAACTATCAAAGGACCTAGTCCCCTAACAATGTTTTTTTCGCAATTTAAGGACACGCTCGTAATTATCTTAATTTTTGCTGGGATAATTTCTGGTATCATTGCGTTTTTGTTTGGTGAACCTATAGTTGATGCCCTTGTTATAATGATCATTGTTATCATTAATGCGATCATGGGGTTCACACAAGAATATCGGGCTGAGAAATCCATCGAAGCTCTAAAAATGATGGCTGCCCCTCGTGCTCATCTTATCCGAGATGGGGAACCGGTTGATTTACCTGCGTCAGAAGTTGTACCTGGGGATATTCTGCGGTTAGAGATGGGCGATCGTCTTCCTGCAGATGCGCGCCTTATTGAATCTCATAATGTTTACACTGATGAGGCTTCACTGACCGGTGAATCCATGCCTGTGAAAAAAGATGCAAAGGCTATACATGATCGGAATGTTCCCCTAGCAAATCAATCAAACATGGTGCATTCAGGCACTATAATTACTTCGGGTCGTGGACTCGCTGTAGTTACTGAAACGGGAATGGAAACCGAAATTGGTCATATTGCGGAGATGATTCAAACTGCGGAAGAAAAGGAAACTCCTCAACAGAAACGTATGCGCCGATTAGGAAAACAACTCGGCATTGCTATACTGATTATTTGTATGATTGTACTGGCTGTCCAAGTTATTGTGGATATTGTGTTCATGGCGCTCACTGTAGAAATTTTTATTGATTTATTTATTGTTGCAGTTGCGTTGGCTGTTGCTGCAATTCCTGAAGGGTTACCCGCTGTAATCACTATTACTTTAGCCCTTGGAGTTCAACGG
>JBHLSA010000262.1:0-3196 GCA_048882025.1 Candidatus Thorarchaeota archaeon
ATAGAGCGCTACCAAAAGCCCCTGCAAAAATCATCCACTCGCTTTGAAAACCATTGAGTGACGGAAACCCAAGTATCCCTAAGAAACCAATAATTGCGGCTACTGCTGTAACCGGCATCCGTTGAGCAAGCCCTCCCATCCGGGAAATATCTCGAATTCCCTTAGCGTGGAGAATAATTGCTCCAGCAGTTAAGAAGAGGATTGCTTTACATGTTGCATGGCTGATATAATGAAATGTTGCCCCGACGACTCCGAAGAATTGGAAGGATGCTAGACCGAAAAGAATGTATCCCATCTGTGAAACGCTAGAATATGCTAATAGTCGTTTGATGTCGGTTTGTGCAATTGCCATGATACCTCCATAGAACATCGTAAGCAAGGCCCAGATGGCGAAAAATATGCTAATGGCTTGAAATGTGGTTGGGAAAATCAAAAGGACTAATCGAGTTAGACCATACCCCCCAATTCCAATCATTAACGGTGAAAGCATTGCACTAATGGGTGTGGGTGCTTCAGCATGTGCATGTGGCAGCCAAACATGAACACCAAAAACTGCCATCTTGACAACAAATCCAAACGAAATGGCGACAATGATTCCCACTCGGAATATTTCAGGTATAACGCTCTCAGTGATGGTTGCAATATGGAATCCTCCTGCAAGGAATCCAGTAGCAAGGAGTCCTGCCAATAAAACGAGGGCACCTATATGTGTCCACATGAAATAGATCATGCTTACTTTTTCGCGGTCTCCATATCCCCACTGAGCGATAATAAAGTAGGATGGAACCAACATTAATTCGAAGAATAGGTAAAATTCGATTAGGTTCGTTGCGAGTACAGTTCCAAGCATCCCAGCGGAGTAAAGAAGGTATAGCGCAAAATAGGCTGCAAAATGACGGTTAGCGTTAGCTTTGCCTTCTATACGGTGTTTCATGTAGGGCATTGAGTAAATTGCGATAAGGGCTGAGATGAGGGTAATAACTAGCGCGAATTGGGCGCTCAGTCCATCAAGGCGAAAGCCAAATTCTCCAATTGGAAACCATGGATAGGAAGATTGGACGACTCCAAACACTATTCCTAAAATAAGCAAGAATGTGGAATAAAACAGCAGGACTGCTACTAGCCAGCCAATGCGAATTCCAACTCGCTTACCGATGAAGTATACAAATGGAGTGGCGATGATTGGAACCAAAACTGTTTGTAATAGTAGTGTAGGTTCGAGTAACAATACGAGTGAATATATGAAGTCTAATGGTAGTTGCATTTTGTTTACCCCTTAAGGTTGCGTAGTTTGCGGATGTCAATAGTCCCATAAAGACGGTAGATGACTAATATCAGAGCCAAGCCTAACGCAGCTTCTGTCGCTGCAATAGCAATCGTAAATAATACAACAACCTGACTAACAATCGCTGCAGGTTGGAAGTACCGGGCCAGTGAAATGACAATGATGTTTACTGCGTTGTAGATCAATTCAATGCTGAACAGCATTCGAATAGCGTTACGTTTTGTCGTGATTCCATAAAAGCCAAGGGCTAGAAGAATTACAGCCAAGATTAAGTAATTAATTATCGGTATCATTGTCGTACCTCCCTTGTTCAATCTTTGCGAGGGTCAAAGCACCCATAAGACTTGATGCCACTACAAGACCCATTATTACGAATACAAGCCCATATTGCGAAAAGAGGGCATATCCAATATCGATCAATGTTAGGTCATATGGGCCGGCGATGGCGAAAATGCTAGTTCCCATAGTGAATAGTAACGCTATCAAAGTTAATCCGGCAATAATTGTAACTCCATATTTCACGGCGCGTTCTCTTCGCCCACTTTGTTCTCCCCCTATCGTTTTGCTACGATTACTCCCCACTACCATTACGGTGAAAAGGATGAGAACAACTACTGCTCCGATATACATAGCGATTTGGAATATTGCGACATATATTGCTCCGAGTAAGATGAATAGAAGTGAAACCCCGACAAATGTGATGGATAATGATACTGCTCCGTAAATGAGATCACGTGATTCGAGAGCAAGAATAGCTGATATAATTACTATTGCTGCTACAATGAAGAATAAAATGTCATTCAGTTCAAACATGATATGCCCCCCTTCGACTAATTTGCATGGCTTTTCGTTTGTGTTTCTTTCGCCAACCTTTTTCCTCAGGTTTATTGGCAAAATCAATAGGGGTGAGCTTTAACGGCTGTTTGGTCAGTTTTGAGAGTTCATAGAAGTCTGTATGTTCAAAGGCGTGCGTTGGACAGGTTTCGATGCAAAGGTCACAAAAACAGCAGCGACCAAAATCACAACTTGGATACCGGTTTTGCTTATTCCGCTCGGAATAACGCTTTTCGAGGCTCTTTAAACGAATGGCTAGGGTTGGGCATATTTGCTCACACCTTCCACACCCGATACAAAGTTCTAACTTTATGAAATGGCGTCCTCTTTCACTTTGAGGAAGTTCAAGTCTTTGATTTGGATATTTAATTGTTAACCGGTTCCAGAAGATGTGTTTTAGGCCAGAGATTAATGGGCGAATTGAGTCTACTAGTCTTGCCATTATTATAATCCTCCAATAGGAAATATTCCAAAAGCTACCAGAAACACAGCAAGAAACACCGCCACAAAAGAGAGTGGGATCCAGATGGACCATGCCACGCGTAAAATTTGGTCTAGACGCGTTCGAGGATAGACTCCTCGTAGGAATATGATTACTATGGCAACGAGTCCGGTTTTTACTAAGAACCATAAAGGTTCTGGAAGAAAGTTGGGTAACAGGACGGGTAATGGTGGGGTTAACATTCCGCCTGCGACAAAAGGCATTGGAAGCCACCCCCCAAGGAAGAGGGATGTAAAGAGTGCTGATACGGTGAACATTTTGATGTAGAAGCTCAAATAGATGAGAAGAAATGGTGCGCCAGAATATTCGGTCATCCAACCGGATACTATTTCAGGTTCTGCTTCGGGCAAGTCGAAGGGAATTCTCTCTAATTCAGCTACAATTGCAATGAAGAAAATAAGTGCTGCAAGAAATAATGGGAATATAAACCAGATCTGTTGTTGAGATGCGGTAATTTGTGTTAAATTAATTGAGCCACTTAAGACCACGACTGCTAAGGCTGATATCCACATGGGAATCTCGTAAGAAACTTGTTGAAACAGGGATCGTACTCCACCGATGAACGGGTATTTGCT